>NZ_JBGJZU010000041.1:0-53215 GCF_041354475.1 Microcoleus sp. | reverse complement strand
GAGTTGGAGTTGGAGTTATTGTCGGAGTTGGAGTTGGAGTTGGAGTTATTGTCGGAGTTGGAGTTGGAGTTGGAGTTATTGTCGGAGTTGGAGTTGGTGTTGGCGTTGGAGTTGGAGTTGGAGTTATTGTCGGAGTCGGGATAGCTTCCTTGACAGTCAAACTTTTGACTACCGTATTGCTGGTAGCCCCTTCTTTATCATAGGCGATCGCCTTTACCTCATACTTCCCTACACTCAAATCCGGCAAAGAATAGCTAAAATTTCCCCATCCAAGGCCATCAGCCACGAAAGTTACAGCATTACCAACCTTAATCAATGCACCGCCTTCCTTTTGCACCGAAAATTCTACACTTTTCAGGTTATCAACACCATCAGCATCGTAAACTTTACCACCCGTAAAGCTAATGTTGTCTCCCACCGTGTATGTACTTGAACTCTCAAATTGCAAGTCTTTTGGTGCTGTATTTACTGGTATCGGCGTTGGAGTAGGCGTTGGAGTAGGCGTTGGAGTAGGCGTTGGAGTAGGCGTTGGAGTCGGTGTTGGTGTTGGAGTTGGAGTTATTGTCGGTGTCGGTGTTGGAGTTATTGTCGGTGTCGGTGTTGGCGTTGGTGTTGGCGTTATTGTCGGTGTTGGCGTTGGAGTTATTGTCGGTGTTGGTGTTGGCGGAACCACCACTTCAGGATTTTTGACTGTAAATTCTTTAGTCACCACAGTGCTAGAATCACCTGTTCGATCGTAGGCGATCGCAGTCAATTGATAATCACCAATTCCTAAGCTATTGAGCGAGTAGTCAAAACTTGCAAACCCAGCACTATCCGCTGTAAAATTTACAGCATCATTGCCTAGCTTTTGCCAATTATTCTTATCTTTATTGAGCCAAAAACTTACTTGCTTGAGGTCACTAACTCCTTCCGCATCATATACTTTAGCGCCAGTCAAACTAACTATATCCTTGGGATTGTAAATATCTTTGACATTGAATTGTAAGGAAGTAGGTGCTGTATTTTTAGGTACTATATTAACTTGGTCGTTAATGTATTTCACTACATCTGGCAATTTCGGTCGCCAATCAAGTGTAGGCTCGATCACCTGATCGAGTGCGATCGCCTTTCCTGTCGCATTCGTGATTTGAAAAATCGTATCATTATAATCGCGATCGCTCCCTAAATCCACCCGTAAATCTTCCATGACAAACACATTGCCATTCTCATTCACATCTGCTATTTGACCTATATGAAAAGCCTCAGATGGATTAGCTTTAGCCAGCGAAAACAAAGGACGCTTCGTACTACCGATAGTGGGATTATTAAACACTTCTTGTACCGTCCCATTCGGAACCAGCATCAGCCCAAATTTATCCCCCGGTCTCATCGTAAAGTATTGAGCACCTTTATATTCTCCAGAATTCTGGTTAGCTTCCCAGGGTAAAACCGCATCAAACTTAGCTCCTTGATTGAAGTCAGAAATTACCACATGACCAAAATAGGAATTGCTGATAATTCGCCGACTGGTTTCCTTAATAAACTCCACAGAATCGGGATTAAATTCTCCAATTCCCTCCAAGCTGAACATCCCAATTTCACCTTGGAATGTGCCACCATCCAGCAGCAAATCAAAACCTACTTCCCCTTGTGGATGAACATCAAAAAAACCTGATTCAAAAGGTGAACCGGTCAGAGAGTCAATGGTTAGCTTATAATTGGTATCACTACCTGCTTGTTGAACTTCTAAAGAATAGTTGCCTATTCCTAAATTGCCAAAATTAATGACTTGAGGAGCGAGGGGGTCTAGTTGTGTTATGGATAAAATCCTGTCAGTGCTATCTTTTAGTAGCCAGTTTATAGGAGCGCTTAAACCAGAAAATGATATGTTCAGATTGCTCGGTTCCGTAATCTTAAATTTATAAGTATCATCGGGGGCTGCAAAGTTAACCGAGTCTTGGTGACTGTATGTATTTTTAAAATTACTAATATCTAAAATCGACATTGTTTATATTCCCCTGATAAGTTGACAACACACACAAAAAATAGCCTTAATTTTGGCTGTGAGCAAAATACGCAGGATTTAAAATGCCGATGTGTCGCCGAAACTCGCCAAGCAGTTTCACGGAAAAAATAAGTGATACTTATGATTCCCTGATTCTCAGCTTAGTCTTCGACTTGCTTTAACAGCAATTCAATTCGTTTGCAGATGCTTCTAACCCTGAAATTGAAAGTCAGAACAGATATATGAATATGATGTACTTGATTTTTGGTTGAATTTTTATCTAGACCGTTAGCATTATAGGTGAATTTTAGAGCTATATTGCATTTTTTTATAAATATTTTGCTTTCCGCCTGCTGTGACCAATAAAGCTAAACTCACGGGATTACAAGAAAGTGAGAGCAAAAAGAAGAAAACAGCAGAAAAAAGCCATAAAATAAATATTTTCATCCCTTAAGAAACCCTTGATGCCCATCCCCCATGCCCCGAAACACTAGATCCGCATAACCACTTAACAGGTTAAAATATTTATACTAACCCCCACGGAGGTTCTATAATTCTGTCATTCCGATCCTTCACAAGGTTCAGGAGAGTCATGAACCCCATGCCTAAAGGCAGGGGCTTGTAGACTGTCCGACTCTTCGAGCGGGATACAAGCCAGAACACGACCAGCCTCAGACCTTCGAGGTCTACGTTTTCAAGGTCACGATACCTACAAATGCGTCGCTAGTTTGTAGCCCTATCGTTGGTTGTTAAACATCTGTAATGGGTTAAGGAAGTGCAGCCAACCTGACAAGCCTTGAAAACATTGGCGAAGCGAACGTTACGAGCAATCAGAGGAGACGCAACAATGTCTAACTTTGCCTTTGTAATTGATACCAATCGCAAACCGCTATCACCCTGTAAACCAGGAATGGCCAGGTCATTGCTGAAAGCTGGAAAAGCAGCGGTATTTCGCCGCTATCCGTTTACGATTGTTTTAAAAAAAGCAGTTGAGACGAATCCTGAACCGCTAGAACTGAAATTAGATCCGGGATCGAAAGTCACGGGGGTTGCAATCAAACAGGACAACAAGATTATCTTCGGAGCCGAACTGCAACACCGGGGCCAGCAAATTAAAGATGCACTTCTCTCTCGCCGTCAACTTAGGCGAGGAAGACGCAATCGCAAAACTCGATACCGTAAGGCGCGATTCCTCAATCGCACTCGCCCCGATGGTTGGCTCGCTCCATCCTTGCAACACCGAGTCGAAACAACACTTACATGGGTTCGCAAATTGATTCGACTCGCTCCCGTTGCCAGCATTGTTCAAGAGTTAGTGCGGTTTGATTCTCAACTCATGCAAAACCCTGAAATCTCAGGCGTTATGTATCAGCAGGGAGAATTGCAGGGTTACGAAGTCCGGCAGTATCTCTTGGAAAAATGGCATCGGCAGTGCGCTTATTGCTCGGGTGAAAATGTACCTTTTGAGGTTGAGCACATTCAGCCCAAGTCAAGAGGTGGTTCTGACAGGGTTTCCAATTTGACGCTTGCCTGTCACGATTGCAATCAAAAGAAAGGCAATCAGGATGTTGGAGCATTCCTGACAAATAAACCCGACCTGTTAAACCGCATCCTCAAACAAGCAAAGCTACCACTCAAAGATGCAGCAGCGGTCAACTCAACCCGATGGGCATTATTTAATGCACTTAAAGAAACGGGATTGCCCGTCACTACTGGCACGGGCGGACAAACTAAGTTCAATCGCCATCGGTTAGGTTTGGCTAAATCGCACTGGCTTGATGCTGCGTGTGTGGGCAGCGTTGACACGCTCAAAGTATTGACTTCAAAGCCTTTGTTGATCGTGGCATCATGTCAGGGGACACGACAGATGTGTGGCACAAACCAGTACGGATTTCCCATTCGGCACAAGTCCAGAGTGCAAATTCACAAAGGGTTTCAGACTGGCGATATTGTCAGCGCAACCGTTACCGCAGGGAAGAAACTCGGCTCTTATACAGGGCGGCTTCTATGCCGTGCTTCAGGCAGTTTTGATATCGTAACGAAGGCTGGGAGAGTAACAGGTATTAGCCACAAGTATTGCAAAGCAATCCACAAAAAAGATGGCTATAGCTATGGGTTTTAAAAATATTTCAAGGCGACGGTCGTCGCTGCCGCTTTCCTCCCCATGTCTAAAGCCAGGGGCTTCTCGCTCGTTTTTCTGGTGAAAAATCTCGCAGATACTTGGCTACACTAGGTGTCGGTCAGTATGACAAATATATCAACCGTCTTGAGGGTTGCCCGATCGCATCTACTTAACAAGGGAACATAAAAAAATGACTCGTCCTCAAAGTGTTACTATTCTGGCAATTTTACAGCTAATCAGCGCTGTTTTTAGTCTGCTTGATGGCTTATTTATCTTATTTTTTGCAGGAATTTTTGGTGGCCTCGGTGCTGTGGTTGGTGGCGCGAAAGTGGGCACTGTCATAGGGGGGGTTATTGCCATATTTGCCGCGATTAGTCTGATTTTAGGAGTTATTTCTTTAGTTTTAACTTGGGGTTTGTTTCAACTCAAAACTTGGGCTTGGACAGGAACATTAATTGTCCATGTCATTGCTACCCTTGCACAGGTGGCGAAAATGTTTGGTAGTGGTGGTACTGCGGTCAACTTTTTGACTCTGGGTTTTGCGATCGCTACAATTTACTACTTACTGCGATCGGAAGTTAAACAGGCTTTTGCGATCGCACCATAGCCACCTTATTTCATTATTCCCTTCTCACTTGTCCCCAATTGACCGATAATGAAAAATTGTCCAATATCAAGAAAGTCCCATGAATACAAAAAAAGCTACAGATTTAATTAACCAACCAATTCGAGTAGGGGTCTTGGGTTATGGCGGACTCGGCCAAGCAGCCGCCCGTTTACTCGCTCCCAAACGGGAAATGCTCTGGGTAGCCGCCGCAGATCAAAAAGGTTACGCCTATGCTGCTGAAGGCTTAAATTCCAAAGAGTGCGAGGCAATTTACAAATCTCAAGGTTCTTTAGGTTATTTGGAATCAGCGGGAGTTTTGTGCGATCGCAGTATTCAACAACTGATCCAAACAGCACAAGGAGTAGACGGCTATTTCCTCGCATTACCAAATCTTCCCAACACATTCATGGCATCCGTAGCCAGACAATTTATCGAATCCGGCTGGAAAGGAGTATTAGTAGATGCCATCAAACGCACCAGCGCCGTCGAACAAATTCTTACCATGAAAGACGAACTTCAAGCAGCAGGAATTACCTACATGACAGGCTGCGGTGCAACACCAGGATTACTAACCGCAGCAGCAGCATTAGCAGCTCAAAGTTACGCAGAAGTGCACAGCGTCAAAATCACCTTTGGAGTCGGAATTGCTAATTGGGAAGCTTATCGAGCCACCATTCGCGAAGACATCGCACATTTGCCCGGTTATGATGTACCTAAAGCTCAAGCCATGACTGATGCAGAAGTTGAAGCGCTGTTAGATAGCACCAACGGTTTATTGAAACTGGAAAATATGGAACACGCTGATGATATTATGTTGGAATTGGCTGGAATTTGCGATCGCGATCGAGTCACAGTCGGCGGCATCGTCGATACCCGCAATTCCAAAAAACCTTTGAGCACCAACGTCCAAATTACCGGCCGCACCTTCGAGGGCAAAATCTCGACTCACACCTTTACATTAGGCGACGAAACTAGCATGGCCGCCAACGTTTGTGGCCCCGCATTCGGTTATCTGAAAGCTGGTGTAATGCTGCAAAGAAAAGGTATTTCTGGCTTATTCACTGCCGCTGAAATCATGCCTCAATTTGTCAAGTAAGAAATTAGGACACGGCAGTGCCGTTTCCCTACAATATTATTTTGGGTAGGGAAACGGCACTGCCGTGTCCTCTATATCATTCCAAAACCCGGTTTCTGGCCACCCACTGCGATCCAAAAAAGTTCAGGTATTCTGTCACTAATTCACGCCTACACCAACTGAGGAAAAACCATGACAACCCTGCTAATTCAAACCCAAAGCGTCCCAATGACGATCGATCTCCCTGCGATCGAACCAATGACTGTTGAACAGTTCTATCAATTCTGTCTAGCCAATCGCGATTTGAGAATCGAACGTACCGCCAATGGAGAAGTTATCATTATGTCACCAGCTTTTTCGGATACAGGGAACCGCAACTTCAAGATTGCCATACAACTGGGGAACTGGGCAGAAGAAGATGGCACAGGTGAAACATTTGACTCCAGTGCAGGCTTTACCTTACCCAATGGAGCAACCCGCTCCCCCGATGCCTCATGGATTAAACTAGAGCGCTGGAATGCCTTAAGTGAGGAACAAAAAGCCTCATTTGCACCGATTTGTCCAGACTTTGTGATTGAATTACGGTCTTCTAGCGATACTCTCAAAGGATTGCAAAAAAAGATGCAAGAATATATTGACAACGGTGCATCGCTCGGCTTGTTGATCGATCGCAAAAACCGAAAAGTTTACATCTACCGTCCCAATCAAGAACCTGAAATCTTGGATAATCCCGAAACAGTGAGCGGCGATCCAGAGTTACCAGGATTTGTCTTACGGATGGCCAAAATCTGGTGAATCATCCGCATCAGGATCGATACCCATTGCTAACAGTCTTTCTGCAAGTCGCGCCGCTTTTTGTTCTGCCCGTTCAGCACGTTGATGTTCTTGTTCAGCACGTTGATGTTCCTGTTCAGCACGTTGATGTTCTTGTTCGGTTCGTTGACGCTCCTGTTCAGTTCGTTGACGCTCCTGTTCAGTTCTGAGTTTTTCAAGTTCAGCCCTTTCATCACCAATTAATAACAAATTACCCTGATTATCCCACCACCGCAACCAAAGTTGCGTTTGATTTTGATAACTTCCTTGCCACAGTCCCAACTCAATTTCTAATGGTTCAATCGGATAATGACCCCGTTGATTAGGTTCTAGTTTGTGATAAGACAAGTCTCTCAAATGATAGACTTCTAATCTATCGTTACTCATCTCATAAATGCCGTAGTAAGGAATCCGAATAATTTGCTCGTAAACCCAAAACTTACCCGGTTTTTGCACTTCTCCTTCATCAGTCATCAACAGAGGAGTGGCATCGCGTTCTTCATTGCCATTGCCGCTGGCAAATTCCAACGCAATTAAAGGTGCTAGATGTTCTCGCCACAGCACGTAAGAACGACGATATTTGCCCTGTTCCGGGCGTGCTGAAACATTCGGCGCGTAGAACCAGTCAGGAGCTTCTGCCCCTTTTTCTGGTGGTTCAGTTTGTCGCCAATAAATGCCAGAATCTTGTCCGATGCAGTAGCGTCCGTCGGGATGTAGCCGTTGCAAAACAGGCCCGATCGAATCGGTGAGAATTATGCTTTGAGGATGCTCCTGAAAATTTTTCACGAAAGTACCGTCAGACTCAGGAAGTTGTGTATGATCTGGAAATTGGGGGGGCAGATCTATGTCAATTAGTGTTTCCGACATAATTTTAGTGCGATCGGAGCTATTGTTAGTCATTTTATCAGAGTTTATGGCGATCGAGCAATTTAGTTATAAGTCCCCGAGGGCGCAGCCACAATCTCAAATCTCTAATCGAGTATAGCAAGTGGCGTGGATTTAGGGGGCTTGTGACTTGTCCGATCTAAAAAATCGATGGGAAATTGTGCAATACGTCTCGTTATGTAATAATATGAAGTTGATACTCAAGCAAGTCTGCTCAACGTTCAGGTATGGAAGAAATTGAAAAACGTGTCGTAGCAATGTTTCCACCAGGAGTGGAACTTTTCGATATTTATAGAAACTACGATGATGAGGAATACATTAAAATTCTAAATTCTGTGGACGACTTCCACTGGTTTAGTGGAAAGTCGTCTCACTACTCATGGTGCGCTTTTCTATATTCTGGTTGTCTCACGTTCAATAGATGGACTGCCCTTCTTCCATTCGTTAAATCGGATATTTTGGCTACATTTAGTCGTTTTGTAGAAGCTTTAATTATAGCAGAGAATGGAGTTTCAGATAATACACGAATGTTTCTCTTACAGGAGATAAGAAGTGAAATATTCAAAAGTTTTGATTGCATCCCTCTTGAATTTATAGAACCAAGAGAAGTTGGTCTTTTTATCGAGAAAATTGCTGCTATTAATCCTCCGAAGAATTCTGAAAAATTCAAGGAGTTTCTGACGGAAAAGGATAAAAATCTCAAGCTCATTTCTGGTCTATTAGGTGGCAGTATACAAACAAAAATAACTACAGATCTTCCATATATAGTTCACAAATCTCCACTATCTATTACTTCTTCTTGGCAAGGAATTAGTATCAAATCAAAACTAACTCCTACTTTCTTACAGTCAGAATTTTTGGTTTCATCAAACATACCTAATCAACCAATCAGTCCTTCAAGATGGCAGGCGGGTATCACAAAGGTAGAATTAGAGTTTCAATGCTTAATTGACTATGATGCTTGGACTCCAAGCTTATTAGAGCTAGGTTCTGAACCCCTTCCCTTTGATGGATGGGCAAAGGGCTTTACTTTAGCTTTTCAAGTTATTGATGATCTCGTTTGGAGAGTTCGTATTGAATATGGAGGAGAATCTCAATGGATTCCAGCACCCAGAGATATTTCCGCATCAAGTTTTGAGATATTATCTGACGGTCAACAAGTAGCATGGAAGCTCAAAGAAGCAGCTTCTATGCGAATTTTCCCCAAAACAGATGAAGAACTAGAGATAGAATTGGGACAGCTTCAATCAATTCCTTGGTATATAAAATGTAGATCCTTAGCTGTAATGTACCTTGAAATAGGAGAAACTAATGAGGCACTGTTTTGGTTAAATGCTGGAATTGAATCATTGTTTCAGAATCGATTCAAGGAAATAGCTTTGGCAACTGGTAGAACTAATCTAGAAGATGAATTAAATAGTCCAAATGTCTACTGGAATGATGCAGAAGAGATAGTAAAAAATCAATTCCCAGAACTTGCAGGAAAGATAGAGTGGCCAGATCATAAAAGTCACGTTAGTCTCTATAAAAAGCTGAAATACTTGCATACATCCGTGAAGATGAAAACTTCTGAAAAAGAACTCAAGGCTAAATATAGTAAAATTTCTAAACATAGAAATTCATTAGTTCATGGAGTCATAGATCAGCGTTTACCAGCAGGTGTAGTGAAAGAAGCTTTAAGTAACTTCGATTGGATAAATGAAAATTTTGTCTTATATGAAGATAATTCATGTACTTGAAGATGTTAGTTTAAAAGCATTAATTAACAGCTCGGCATAGGCGATCGCACTTACCCTACAATTCATAACTCTCCTCACCCATACTTCCCACTTCCCCGCTACCCAGAAACTCTTCCTCCTCTACTTCCTCAATCCCAGACTCGAAACTTTCCACCACAAACGGCAAACCAGCCCCCATTAAACCTCGCTGAATCAGTTCCGGCGTTTCATCAAACAACACAAATAAAGGATGAATAGCCTCAGCTTTATCGCTGAAAATATGCCTGTAGCGATGTGGCATCAACCACTCATAATCTTTATCCAGCCAAACCTGACACTGCCGCCAGCGACCGAGTAACTCAGAAAACTCCTCATCGGGGCGATGAATAAAAATCAAAATTTCCACCCCAATTTTAACTTTCCATTCAGGATCGCACATCAAAATCGCCAAATCGCAGGGCAAACAAACTGCTTGTCCGGGCGATATACTAGCGCCGCTGCTTCGCGCATAGGAAACTCCTTCTCGCAGCCGTGCGATCGGCAAAGGAATTGCGATTAAACTATCATCAATGCGGCGGATACTCGGAATCATTTCCATGTAAAGCCGATATTTTTTCAGCAGTTCAAGGGCGTTAGAAGATTCGCTATATTGTGCTAATAAAGCTTCGTAATGTGATTGTTTAATAGACATTTTAAATTAAGTAATAGGTAGTAGGTAACTGTCAACAGTCAACTGTCAACAGTCAACTGTCAACAGTCAACTGACTGTTTTTTACAACTTCTGAAACACTGCAAACATCGGCAGATACATAGACAGCAAAATCGAACCTACGATACCACCTACAACCACAATCATCAGCGGCTCTAGCATACTCGTGAGTCCTTTTACCGCTTCTTCCACTTCAGTTTCGTAGAAAGCACCAACTTTCATCAGCATCTTGTCAAGTTCCCCAGTTTCTTCGCCAATTGCGATCATTTGAATTGCCAAAGATGGGAAAACTTGCTGTTCTTGCAAAGCAATACTGATCATGCCACCGCCTTGAATTTCCTGCCTTGCATATTCGATCGCATTTGAGATTGCCTGATTCCCCGCAACATCTCGCACAATTTCCAAAGAGTTGAGAATCGGCACACCCGATCGCGTCAGCGACCCAAATATCACACAAAATCGAGCCACCGCCGATTTTTCCAGCAAATCTCCAAAAATCGGCGCCTTCATCATCATCTTATCAACTTGCAGATGACCTACTGGAGTTTTGTAGTACATCCCGAATGCAATATTTAGCGCTATAATCACCCCAATAGTTGTCACCTGTTGGATGGGAGGCCAAGCCGTACAAAATGCACTAATTGCCAACATAAACACCGTAAAAGCCGGCAAATCTGCACCAATATCCTTAAAAATTTTCGCAAAAGTTGGTAGCAGAAATATGGTCATTGCGAAAAAAATCACGATCGCGATGGAAAACACAGTCTTCGGATAAGACATCGCCGAATTAATTTCCGCCTCTGTTTTGTGATTTTTTTCCATCATCACAGCCAGACGGTCTAGTGATTCATCTAGCACGCCCCCGACTTCTCCCGCTGCCACCATACTGATAAACAGTTGGTCAAAAACATCAGGAAACTTCGCCATCGCCTCTGCCAAATTTATCCCTTCCTGCACATCAGCATTCATGCTCCTGAGTGCTCGTTTCAACTTAGGATTAGAACACTGTTCCTGCAACACAGAAAGACATCTAACGATGGCAACCCCTGCATTAAACATCGCCGAAAACTGACGAGCAAAAATCGCTAAATCTTTAATAGTAACACTGCTAAAAGTGTACTCTATTTGCTCCTGGATTTGATTAAAGCTAAAGCTGCTTTTAGGCTTTTCTCTGATAACATTCGTTGCCATATATTGCCTCTGGGATTTTAGTGAAAATTAGTAATCAGTAGTTATTGGGAATGGGGCATCGCTGCACTGGGCATCGCTGCACTGGGCATAGGGCATCGCTGCACTGGGCATAGGTTAGTTGTTATGGGTAATTGGTAATTGGTTATGGGTTACTGGTTAGTTACTGGTTACTGGTTGCTGGTTATTGTTTAGTTGTTACTGGTTACTTATTTAACCAATGCCCAGTGCAGCGATGCCCCATTCCCAGTGCAGCGATGCCCAATTCCCAATTCCCAATTTCCAATTCCCAATTCCCAATTCCCAATTTCCAATTCCCAATTCCCAATTCCCAATTCCCAATAACTGAATTAATGACCCCCTGTCTTTGCACCAACTGGTGCAGGGCCAATCAAGCGTTCGAGTTCATCAGCCTTAGAAGCCTTAGCCATTGCCGATTCCCAAGAGACTTTACCAGTTTTGTAAAGTTCAGCTAAAGCCATTTCCATTGTCCTCATACCCAACTTCGCCCCCATTTGGATTTGAGAGTAAATCATGGGAGTTTTCCCCTCCCGGATCAAGTTAGACATAGCAGGAGTATTCAGCATGATTTCCATAGCACAGCAACGGCCGCCGCCAATTTTTACAACTAAATTTTGGCTGCAAATTCCCACCAAAGAGTTAGATACCTGAGCGCGAACCTGGGGTTGTTGAATGGGGGGGAACACGTCCAAAATCCGATCGATCGTAGCAGCCGCAGAATTAGTGTGCAGCGTTCCCATGACCATGTGACCCGTTTCCGCAGCCGAAATTGCCAGACCGATCGTTTCCAAGTCGCGCATTTCCCCCACCAGAATCACATCAGGATCTTCCCGTAGAGCAGCCTTCAGCGCATTAGAAAAGCTCTTAGTATCTTCGCCCTTTTGACGCTGGTGAAACAAACTCTTGATATTGGGAAACACATATTCGATCGGGTCTTCAACTGTCAGAATATGTTCCGCCCGCGTCCGGTTGACCAGATCCAACAAAGCCGCCATCGTCGTTGTTTTCCCAGAACCCGTTTGTCCCGTCACTAAAAGCATACCTCTGGGTCTTTCCGTCAGATCCCGCAAAATCTGTGGCACACCTAAAGCATCGGCGTTCGGAATCTTAGAAGCCAAAGCCCGCATGCAAGCAGCCCAAGCACCCCGTTCCCGGTAAACGTTCACCCGGAACCGAGCCAAACCCTTAACACCGTAAGCGCAGTCTAATTCCCACTCCATTTCCAATTGCTTGCGCTGCATATTGTTGAGCATTTGGAAGATCAGGATCTGCACTTCCTCAGCAGACATAATTTCCCCGTATTGTGGCTGAGGAGTTAGTCTCCCGCTCACCCGGAAGAAAATAGGTGCGCCCGCTTGGATGTGTATATCTGAACCCCCTTGCTCTACCAGGGACTCCAGTACGTCTTCAATCATCAGACCCATAGATATATCTCCCTAATCAAGTTGATAGTTATTGACCAATTTAACTCAGTTATTTGTTGTCTGTTGTCTGTTGTCTGTTGTCTGTTGACTGTTGTTTTTCTAATAACCGATTACCAACAACTAATGACTACTGACTACTGACTACTGACTACTGACTACTGACTACTGACTACTGACTACTGACTACTGACTACTGACTACTGAATCAATCTAGAAAACGCGCGGAGTCAAACAGTAGGGACAATCCAGCATCTCCGGCTTCAATTCCGCCTGACAAGTCTTGCAGGTTAGTCCCTGCTTGCGTTTCGCTTTCAATTCTGCCTCCAGCCCAGAGTCGGTAAAAGTCACCCGCTCCACTTCTTCAAAGGTAGTCGCCCCTTCTCGCACTAACTGCAAGCTATAAGCCAACAAGGTTTTCATCCCTTCTTCTACTGCTGCTTCCTTAATTTGCTCTGTGGGAGCACCTTGAGTAATCAGAGCTTGCAGCCGCTCAGTATTTTTCAGGAACTCGTAAACCCCTACCCGTCCTTTGTAGCCGATACCACCGCACTTGGTACAGAGTTGCTCCCGATCGGCCAATTCCTTCCTCTGTTCAACTGCTATGGTGTTAGCTTTGTAGACAGTCAGATCCATTTCTTGAGTAGCCGACAGACCGTACCGACCGAGTTCTTCGGCCGTGGGCTGGTAAGGAATGCGACATTTGTCACAAACCCGGCGCATCAAACGCTGAGCCAACACGCCTAACAAAGCTGCCGAAACCATGAAGGGTTCTACGCCCATTTCGTCCAAACGGGCGATCGCACCGGCCGCATCGTTGGTGTGGAGCGTCGTCAACACCAAGTGTCCGGTCAAAGCAGCTTCTAGAGCGGTTTTAGCCGTTTCCTTATCCCGCGTTTCCCCCACCAGCAGCACGTCAGGGTCTTGCCGCAAAAACGCCCGCAGAATATTGGAAAAAGTCAAGTCTTTTTCCCGAATTACTTGACACTGGGTAATTCCCGGCAAAGCATATTCGATCGGGTCTTCCGCCGTACTGATATTAATCCCCGGATCATTCTTTTCTGCCAGAATGGAATAGAGCGAAGTGGACTTACCCGAACCCGTCGGCCCAGTCACCAAAATCAGTCCGAAGGGACGACTGGCAGTTTCTCGCACCAAAGCCAAAGTTTCTTGATCCGAGATTAACAAACCCAGACCCAACTGAGTGCTGGAACTGTCCAAAATCCGCAGCACAATTTTTTCGCCGTAACGAGAAGGCAAGCTATTTACCCGGAAATCCACCGTCCGTCCTTCAAATACCCGGCGGATGCGACCATCTTGAGCTTGTCTGCGTTCGGCAATGTCCAAATTGGCAATAATTTTGAAGCGGGCAGTAATCCCTTGCACCACTTGTTTGGGAAATCGGAAATATTCTTGCAGCACCCCGTCCTTCCGCATCCGAATCCGCATGAACTCTTCTTGAGGTTCTACGTGGATGTCAGACACTTTTTCCGATAAAGCTTTAGCCAAAATGATGTTCACCGCTTTGATGACAGGAGCTTGGTCCATGTCATTTATGGTGTCAGCGATGTCTTCTGTATCGGCAGAAACCTCTTCTAAGGAGAGTTCGCCAAAGTCTCCCTCCCCTAGGGAAAGCTTTCTCTCCTTTTCGGCTTCAGCCATTTTGGCTGCTATCTTAACTTGGTCTTCTTGATAGGCAGAAGTAATGTCTTGATAGTCATCTGGCGTAATCACCCGTCGCTGAAAACTCAACCCCTTCAAAATCCGCCGCAAATCTTCTTGAGCATCCAGGTTGTCAGGATCGACCATTGCCACTACCAGCGCCGGAGGTTCAGTTTCTGTCTTCGCCACAGGCAAAAACCGACGTTGACGACAAATGTCGATCGACATTTTCAAGTCATCGAGCATTGCTCCAAGTTGCTCGTTAGACAGTTCGCTCAATTCCGGGTCAAACGCTTCAACCCCGTAGACTATTTTGAGTTCAAACATCTGCTGCTTTTTGTAAAGCCGCAGCAATTCTGGCGGCAAGGGCAGCCCTGTAGCTGATTCCAGTACCTCCGTCAACCGCTTACCTGACTTTTTACTTTCAAGTTGAGCTTTTTTCAGTTGGTCACCGTTCACGTAACCAGACTGAATCATCTTGTTGAGAGCGGGAGTAAACAGGCTGGTAGTAACTATAGATGTGGAGAAACGCCGATCAGATGTGTTAGTCATTTACCTAAAACCCGCGGGAGACTCCCGTGATAGCAGAGAGGGCGCAGCACTTGGGCATTGCCCTTACCGGGAGAGGAAAGCGGGGCGGGGTGTATCGCTTTCCAACGATAATTTTATATTCTGTTCTAGCAAGCTTGACGGGAATCTACCGGCCATAACTTAACATTGGTTCCCTCTTGCAACCAGAAGAGACTACTCTGGGGGCAACAAGCCTAACTTGTTGAATTTGACCGCAGGATGTTAAACATTGCCTGTTCTGTGATGATAGCTTTTAGAAAGCCTTCGATCGGTCTAGTGAGATATATTTTGATTAATCAACTGCCCATCCTCCAGTCCTCACCAAGGCCGATTTGAAGCAGGTCTAATTTGCCGTCAGCAAATACTACACAGAGGGCGCGTCTCTTCCGACTGCTGACACAAAGTAAATGATTTCCTAGAAAGTTTCGGTAAATCCCTGTAAAATCTGGTACTATGTATTGAGAACAAAAATACCATCTAGCGATGACCAGATATGTCACACCGCGAGAAGCTTGCAAAATCCTGCAAGTCTCAGATAAAACCCTTAGAAACTGGGAACTTGCCGACAAAATATCAGCCATCAGAACCCCATCCAACCAGCGACGCTACGACATCGACAGCGTTCTTGGAACCGGACACGACCGAATTACAGCCATCTACGCCCGGGTCAGTAGCTACAAACAGCGAGAAGACCTCGACAGACAAGTCAGCTACCTCCAAAGTCTCTATCCGCAAGCTAAAGTCTTCAAAGACATCGGATGCGGACTCAACTTTAAAAGAAAAGCGCTGCTTGCCCTTCTGGGACAAGTCATGTCAGGAGATATCTCAGCAGTTGTGGTCGGACACCAAGACAGGCTCGCAAGGTTCGGTGGCGATCTCATCAAATGGATCTGCGAGCAAAACAATTGCCAACTCATGGTTCTCAGTAGAAATGAGTTGTCTCCAGAACGAGAAATGGTTGAAGATATCCTTGCCATCATCCACGTCTTTAGTTGCCGACTCTACGGTCTCCGAAAATACAAATCTGCTATCAAAGAAGATTCGAGTTTACCCGGAAACCAAGCTAGCAGCGAAATGGAGGACTTGGATCTCAGCAAGTAGGTGGTGTTACAACCAAGCAATTGCTATTCTTAAAAACGAAAAAATTGGCAAGTACGATTTAAGAAAGAAGGTAATGGACTCGGCTCCTAAGTGGGTATCCGAGCAGCCTTACAATCCGCGACAAATGGCAGTATTTCAAGCTTTTGAAGCGCACAAAGCTGCTAAGAAAGTCAAAGGAACGGCAAAGTTTAGAAGCCGTTTTGACACATCTGGGACTATCCGGTTCCAAACATCTAACTGGAAGTTGGGTACTTTTTACCCAAATTCTACCAAGGGGCTAAGCTTTAAAACATCAGAACCAATCGTTGAGGTAATGCAACACGAACCAACACTCAGCTTGATTAACAGGCAGTGGTTTATCTGCTATGCGATTGATGCACGAGGAATGAAGCCAATCAATAGCGATTTGGCGATCGCGTTAGATCCGGGTGTTAGAACTTTCCTTACTGGTTTTGACGGCAGTGGTTTCATCGAAATAGGGAAAAACGATATTGGCCGCATCTATCGGCTAGCAAGACATCTCGATAAATTAATGTCGCGAATTGGGGTAAGTAAAGGAAGGCAATTCAAACGACTGAGGTATTGCTTGCGAAAATCAGCAGCAAAAATCAGAATCAAAATCAAAAACTTAGTCAATGAATTGCACAAAAAAGCTGCAAAATATTTGACAGGTAAGTACAAGTTAATTTTCTTGCCAACCTTTGAGACACAACAAATGGTCAAGAAAGGTAAGCGCAGGTTGGCAACTAAAACCGCTAGAGCGATGGTCACTTTGAGTCATTATCGTTTTCAACAAATGTTGAAGCATCAAGCCACCAAACACGGTGGTGTTGTAGTAGACGTAACAGAAGAGTACACATCGAAAACTTGCTCAAAATGTGGGCATATCCATACTAAATTGAGCGGGTCTAAAGTTTTTAAATGTCCAGAATGCGGACACATTCTAGATAGAGATCAAAATGGCGCTTTCAATATTTTGTTGCAAGCTTTGAGAGATACCTCCTTGACAGGAGAGCTTGTTGCTTTCTCTGTCTTGCCATACACGGTTATTCCTGGCTTAGTCCGGGATTTACCGGATTAAATGTATCTGCTAGAATTGATAGGGTTCTGTCGCACAGATATATATGATTGACGAGGAAAAACAGCAACATCAAGATCCTAGCTCAACGGGGGAAACCCCAGAGAGTTCGCCAATGGTAAGCGAAAATCCGCCGCCAGCATCCGCAAACTCCAATGCAGCAGCCGATTGGGAGCTGGAACTTGCTCAAGCTTATCAAAGTGCTCAGGTCGATCCCGGGGCGACTCACAATGCCGGGGAAACAGGCTCCTCTAGTTCCAGCAACAGCGTCACTGCTGATGCTACGGAGTTGCTCAAGAGAGAGCTGGCACAAGCAACCAGCGACAAAGAGAGTTTAAAAGCTCAGTTGCAAGCCTATTCTACTCAATTAGAAGATCTGAAAAATCAAAATCTCCGCTTAGCAGCAGATTTTGAAAACTTCCGCAGGCGCACCCAAAAGGAAAAAGAAGAGTTAGATTTACAGGCAAAATGTTTAATTATCAAACCCCTGTTGCCAGTAATTGATAACTTTGAGCGGGCAAGAGCCCACATTAAGCCACAAACAGATGGCGAAATGAACATACACAAAAGCTACCAAAGCGTTTACAAGCAAATGGTAGAATGCCTCAAACAAATCGGAGTTTCTCCGATGCGTCCAGAAGGTGAACAGTTTGACCCCAACCTCCACGAAGCTTTGCTCAGCGAACCAACTGACGAACAGGAAGAAGGCACAATCATCCAAGAACTAGAACGAGGCTATACTCTGGGCGATCGCGTCTTGCGGCACGCCAAAGTTAAAGTTGCAGCGCCGGGGCTATCTGTGGTAGCCTCAGATGACCATCCTGATAGTTCGGAAGGTTGATCGGGATCAAACCTACTGCATTCTGGAAGCTGAAGCAGAGGCTACGTTCACATTTAAGAAACGTTGCAGTGCGATCGTCCCTAAAATATCGATAGCCTCAACGCTTCAAACTGTACAGGCCGTAACAGACCCCCGAATAGAATTCGGGGGTTTGAAAAATTTTTGTAAATATCCCACGAAGTTTTATGAGGCGCTATGGGAAAGGTGATAGGCATCGACTTAGGCACAACCAACAGTTGCGTAGCTGTGTTAGAGGGCGGTAAACCAGTCGTGATCGCCAATTCTGAGGGCGGTCGCACAACTCCGAGCATAGTAGGATTTGGCAAAGGGGGCGATCGCTTAGTAGGTCAATTGGCCAAGCGGCAAGCTGTCACTAATGCTGTAAACACTGTCTACAGCATCAAACGATTTATCGGACGTCGTTGGGATGACACAGAAGAAGAAAGATCCCGGACACCCTATACCTGCATTAAAGGCAAAGACGATACCGTTAACGTCCAAATTCGGAACAAGGTTCACACCCCCCAAGAAATTTCGGCAATGGTACTCCAAAAGCTGAAGCAGGATGCAGAAGCTTATTTGGGACAACCTGTTACCCAAGCCGTGATTACAGTCCCGGCCTACTTCACCGATGCCCAGCGACAAGCGACTAAGGACGCAGGTACAATCGCGGGTTTAGAAGTCCTGCGGATAGTCAACGAACCGACAGCCGCCGCCCTTTCCTACGGCTTGGACAAACAAAATATAGAACAAAAAATCTTAGTATTTGACCTCGGCGGCGGTACTTTCGATGTTTCCATCCTGCAACTGGGAGACGGAATTTTTGAAGTCAACGCCACTGCGGGTAATAATCATCTGGGAGGAGATGACTTTGACAACTGCATCGTGCAGTGGCTGGTTGAAGCTTTTCGCACCAAAGAAGGCACGGACCTGTCAAAAGACAAAATGGCCTTGCAACGCCTCCGAGAAGCAGCAGAAAAAGCAAAAATAGAACTTTCTAGTTGCGAATCAACCTCCATCAATTTGCCCTTTATTTCCTCCGATGAAAAAGGGCCAAAGCATCTGGAAATGCCACTTTCCAAAGCTAAGTTTGAAAAACTGGTCGCTCATTTAGTCCAAGCCACGATCGACCCTGTAACTCAAGCCCTCAAAGATGCCAGTTTGACCCCAAAAAATATAGATCGAATTATTTTAGTAGGAGGGTCAACCCGAATTCCGGCAGTTCAAGAGGCAATTAGCAAATATTTTGGTGGCGTATCTCCCGATAAATCGGTCAATCCTGACGAAGCTGTAGCCGTAGGTGCCGCCATTCAAGCCGGGGTTTTGGGTGGCGAGGTCAAGGATTTGCTACTGCTAGACGTGACTCCCCTGTCCCTAGGACTCGAAACCTTGGGCGGAGTGTTCACCAAAGTCATTGAACGCAATACCACTATCCCCACCAGTCGATCGCAAATGTACAGCACGGCCGCAGACGGCCAAACTTCCGTAGAAATTCATGCCCTGCAAGGTGAACGGGCATTAGTCAAAGACAATAAAAGTCTGGGCAAATTCCTGCTCAAAGGTATTCCCCCAGCACCCCGTGGCATACCTCAAATCGAAGTTACCTTTGAAATCGATGCCAACGGCATTCTGAAAGTTTCCGCTCAAGACAAGGGAACCTCAAAAGAACAGAGCATCCAAATTTCCAATACAGGGGGATTGAGCGAAACCGAAGTCGAGCGGATGAGACAAGAGGCAGAACTTTACGCCGAGGAAGACCTCCAACGGGCCCAACTTGTCGAACTCAAAAATCAAGCCGACACCCTGGTCTATAATTGTGGTGTCACCTTAAAAACCAATGCCCAATTACTAGGCGACGACCTGAAGGCAGAAGCCCAAACAGCATCTGTTACCTTGCGGGCAGCGATGGCTAACCCAGACATCACCTGCGAAGAACTCGAAGCACAAATCGAATCTTTCAAGCAACTGCTATACTCGCTTGGTACTGCTGTTTACGAGCAAGCTCGGAACGAGGAAGCCACTTCCCCCACTGTGGTTGCCAGCGAATCGGTGCCAGAATTAGATGAGGTTGCAGTTAGCGATGAAAGTATCTTGCCGACAGAAGACCTAATGACAATCGCGGAACCAACGCTGAAACCAAAGGCGGAACCAAAGCCGGAACCAAAGCCGGAATTAAGGCCCGAACCAAAGCCGGAATCAAAACGGCAACCAAAGCCGGAACCAAAGCCGGAACCAAAGCCGGAACCAAAACGCGAAAAACAGCAAAATCTACAGACAAAACCAAAACCACAGGTTCCCGAACCTGAAGTTGATGATATGAATCCTTTCCTTTAAAAATTAAAAATTAAAGATTAAAAGTTACAAATAAACGCTCGTAATTTTTAATCTTTAACATCTGGAAAGGTCAATAGTTTCTTTTTCGTACACTTTTTGTTATTTACCTCCAGGCAAACAGCTTTATGGCCGGCGATTACTATGAAATATTAGGCGTTTCTCGAAGCGCAGACAAAGAAGAAATTAAGCGTGCCTACCGCCGCCTAGCTCGTAAGTACCATCCAGACGTGAATAAAGAACCCGGTGCCGAAGACCGGTTTAAAGAAATTAACCGCGCTTACGAGGTACTGTCAGAGCCGGAAACCCGTGCTCGCTTTGACCGTTTTGGCGAAGCAGGCGTTAGTGGTGCAGGAGCGCCGGGGTTCCAAGACTTCGGCGACAGTTTTGCCGATATTTTTGAAAGCTTCTTTCAGGGTTTTCAGGGAGGGGTAGGCGGTCCACAACAACAAGGTCGCAGACGCAGCGGGCCCGTGCGCGGTGACGATTTACGCCTCGATTTGCGGCTAGATTTTCGCGAAGCAGTGTTCGGTGGGGAAAAAGAACTCCGCATCAAGCACCTAGAAACCTGCGAAACTTGCACAGGCACCGGCGCAAAACCGGGAACCAGACCCCAAACCTGCTCGACTTGCAGTGGCGGTGGCCAAGTCCGGCGCGCTACCCGTACTCCCTTTGGCAGTTTTACTCAAGTTTCAGTTTGCCCCACCTGCAATGGCACCGGGCAAGTGATTGAGGACAAGTGCGAAACTTGTGGCGGCCGGGGCCAAAAAGAAGTGATGAAAAAGCTGAAAATTACCATCCCGGCAGGGGTTGACAATGGTACTCGTTTGCGCGTTTCCAATGAAGGGGATGCTGGCAAACTGGGGGGGCCACCAGGGGATTTATACGTGTTCTTGGCTGTGAGTGAAGACCCCGTATTTAAGCGCGAAGGTACTAACATTAACTCGGAAGTTAAAATTAGTTACTTGCAGGCAATTTTGGGGTGCAGGTTGGAAGTGGAAACTGTAGATGGGCCGACGGAATTGTTGATTCCTACGGGAACTCAAGCGAATACTGTTCTGACTCTGGAGAAAAAAGGGGTGCCTCGGTTGGGCAATCCAGTCAGTCGTGGCGATCATTTAATTGTGGTGTCTATTGACATTCCGACTAAGGTGACGACGGAGGAGCGGGAGTTGTTGATGCAGTTGGCTAAGCTTAAGGGCGATCGTACCGGAAAAGGTGGCTTGGAGGGATTTCTGGGAAATCTGTTTCAGAAATAAGCAATTTTTTGACACCCATGGGTGTCAAATTTTCCTGTTTGATGATTCGCTGGCAACTTTCAAAACTCTCTCTCAAAAAAGTGAGACCCATGGGTCTCACTTTGTACAGGTAGAATAATTGTTTGGCAATTTGTGGGAATAGTCCTCAAAAAAGTGAGACCCATGGGTCTCACTTTGTACAGGTAGAATAATTGTTTGGCAATTTATGGGAATAGTCCTCAAAAAAATGAGACCAATTGGTCTCAAAAATCGGTCGTAGAATAATTGTTTGGCAATTGGTTCACGATAAAATACGGCTTTCAGGATTTGAGATGGGAAATTTGAAAAGAAAAGGCGCACTATGAATTCAACATCGAAAATTGAAAATCCCAAATCCCCCGATGCCCAACTCGATCTGCGGGGTACGCCCTGTCCGATCAATTTTGTCCGAACTAAACTGCGGTTGGAGCAAATGGCTCCTGGAGCGGTTTTGGAGGTTTGGTTGGACGCTGGGGAGCCGATCGAACAAGTGCCTGATAGTCTAAAAATGGAAGGCTACCAAATTCTCGAAACCCAATTTATGTCTTCTGATGATAATTCAGGGTTTTTTGCCATGAAAGTGCAGCGACCTGAACAGGAAATAGCATGAGCCGGGATTCTTCCTTGATTACGGGTACTGTTGTGGCTGTTCAGGCTAACTTCTATCAAGTGAGGTTAGATCCAGATGCCAGCACTGATGGGGCACATCCTCTTTTAGCCGATCTTCCCATTCTCCTGTGTACTCGCCGCACTAGACTGAAAAAAATTGGTCAACAGGTGATGGTGGGCGATCGCGTCGTGGTAGAAGAACCAGACTGGAACGATCGCAGGGGTGTGATTTCTCAAGTGTTTCCCCGCCAAACAGAACTCAATCGGCCGCCTGTAGCTAATGCCGATCGCATTCTCCTGGTTTTTGCCCTCACTGAACCTGACTTAGACCCCGCATCATTAACTCGGTTTTTAGTCAAGGCCGAATCTACCGGTTTAGATGTGAGTTTGTGTCTCAACAAATGCGATTTAGTCACGGCCGAGGATTTGGCACAGTGGCGCGATCGGCTGAAAGGATGGGGATACGAACCCATGTTTATTAGTGTCCGTAGCGGCTTAGGAATCTACAAGCAAACGGCTAATGACAGTCAAAATCAAGTTTCTGCCACAAACCCAAATTTATTAGACAAAATCGATAGCTCCCTTCTTCCTTCTTCCTTCTTCCTTCTTCCTTCTTCCTTCTCTCTCCAAAGTCACCTCCAAGGCAAAATAACCGTAATTTGCGGCCCTTCTGGAGTGGGTAAGTCCAGCTTAATCAACCAACTAATTCCGGCACTGAATCTGCGAGTCAGTGCTGTTTCGGGCAAACTAGGGCGCGGCAGACACACTACTCGCCATGTAGAATTGTTTGAACTCCCAGGTGGCGGACTTTTGGCCGATACTCCTGGCTTTAATCAGCCCGCACTTGAATGCGAACCATCTGAGTTAGCTCAATATTTCCCAGAAGCTCGTCAGAGGCTGGCTTTGGGTAGTTGCCAGTTTAGCGACTGTTCGCACCGAAGTGAGCCTAACTGCGTTGTGCGGGGCGATTGGGAGCGCTATGAGTATTACTTGCAGTTTCTCTCTGAGGCGATCGTCCGTCAGCAACAAGAGCTAAACTCTACCAGTGCCGAGGCGAGTTTGAAGCAGCAAACTAAGTCTGATGGTACGCAGCAATATGAACCCAAGTTGCAAACTAAAAAATATCGCCGTTCTTCTCGCCGCCTTCAACACCAGTCGCTGCAAGATATGTGTCAAGACGACTTATTCTAGGTTGGAGCAAATAGTTGATCGGCTTCAGAACAGGGTAAATTAATAGCTAAAATTAAATTGCCTTAAATTTCTTAAAAAAAAAGTACAACAGAAGTATCATTTAGCAGGTTATGCGGGAGTAAAAATACTGTGAATATTCAAGAACTGTTTCAAAAAGGCGGCCCAGCCATGTACCCCCTGTTGGTGCTGTCTATTCTATCTGTAAGTACAATTATCGAGCGCTTATGGTTCTGGGCGAGCCTCCTCACTAAGGAAAAGCAAATAGTCAACCGCATCCTCGATGCCGCTCGCAGTGATTGGGGCGCTGCTAATGAAATTGCTAGACAAGCTAATCGACAGCCTATAGGACGATTTTTATCTGCACCTCTGCGACTGTACAATCCTGAACCAGAATTATTTCGACTCGCACTGGAAGCCTCTGCTGATGAAGAGTTGGCTTCTATGCGCCGTGGTGACAAAATCTTAGAAGCGACGATCGCTCTAGCTCCTTTGTTGGGCTTGCTGGGAACTGTTTTGGGTTTGATTAACTCCCTGAGTTCGATCCGGCTGGGCGACATCGGTACCTCGGCAACGACTGGAGTAACTTTGGGGATTAGTGAGGCGCTGATTACTACGGCGACGGGGATGGTAGTCGCAATTTTTACTTTGGCGTTTTATCGCATATTTCAAGCTTTTTTGTTCGATCAGGCTAAAATTTTTCGCAAAGCTGGAAATGAACTGGAATTGCTCTACAGACAATATTGGCCTACGGCTAACGCTAAAGGTCGATCGTCTAGTACAGAAAACACCAATTCTTCCTTTGGTGTCGATGGCTTGAACCGCCATTCCCTCAATTCTCAAGAATCTATGGAACGAAATCGAGAGCCGAAATTGAAAGGTTCCGATCCTGATGTTGATTCAACTTCTAACAAGTGAACTACCTACACCCACCGCTTAGGCGGTAGGTTTGAGGCTTCCAACTTCGACGAAAGGAGCCCATTGGTGTCAACCCGCACTAAGCTGAGTAAAGCTATAGTGGCCCAATCCCCGCCGAGCTAGTTAAAACCTTGAAAAACAATGAAAATTCATCTAGATACTCCTGCTGAAGAGGCTCGGATTGAACTGGTACCTTTAATTGATGTGATATTTTGCATTCTGACGTTTTTTCTGCTGGCTGCTTTGCAACTGACTCGCCAGCAAGCCATTAATGTCGATTTGCCTAAAGCCAAAACAGGACAAACCCAGATGCGAGAAATGCTGATTGTCAGCATTGACGATTTTGGCCAAACTTATATCGACCAATTGCCTGTTAATTATCAACAGCTCGATCGAGTTTTAAACAGTTTCCACAAGCAAAATCCTGCGGGATTGACGGTGCTATACGCTCCTCAAAATGCCAAGTACGCCAAAGTGGTGGAGGTTTTGGATAAATTGCGAGAAGTAGGAGGCGATCGCGTGGCTCTAGCAACTCTTCCTAGTTCGGCTCCATCCCCGCAGCCAACTCCCTCGGTTCCCAATTCTGGCATTCCCGTCGCACCACCCACCGGCAATCGGACTCAACCCCAGCCCTATCCTCTGGCAACTCCCTCGAACCCTCCACAACCTCAGTTACAAGTACCACCGCCCCAGCAGTTGAATCAAAGTCAGTTTCCATCCCCTCTCCCGACTCCTAGCCAGGGGGTTAGCAAATCTCCTGTTTCCCCTGCACCCACTGCTCCTAATATCGGGCCGGGAGTCGCAACTCCATCGCAGAATGTTGCGCCTCAAAATTAGGCAATATATTGATTTATCTAGGCATTGGCCAAACAGGGCATTGGCCAAACAGGGCATTGGGCATCGGACTTCGGACACTGAGCGTAGTCGAAGTGTCGAAGAACCTTCTTCCTTCTTCCTTCTTCCTTCTTCCTTCTTCCTTCTTCCTTCTTCCTTAAAAAATCGGTATAAATCGCTGCAATTATTTTGGTTCGTACTGAGCTTTTTTTCTCTAGACAAGTATATATATTTATATATATCTACAGAAGGAACCTTTGTCTGTGGTTAGCCATCTCTACTCATAGATTATTTCTTAGGAAAGATGGCAATTTTGTCAAATCATTGTTACCTTTTGTAATATAGCTAAAGCAAGATGGGCTTTAGGTCATCCTGAAACCAACTAGCGTGAGCTGGAACAACTTACAAAACCGGTGAATCCAGATTTGTACTTTCAAGTCACCTCTACTTGTCAAGGAGTCAAAGTCATGAACCAACCAGCAGAACTATCTTTGGAACAGCAATTTAGCCTGTGTTCCTTCAAGACACAGGTCAATGACATGAGCCGCGAACAAGCTCAAGAGTTTCTAGTTAAGCTCTACGAACAAATGATGTTGCGGGAAACCATGTATCGTCATTTTCTGAAACACCACTGGGGCCTAGAACCAAACCCTGGTCTTGAGTAATGTCAAGTCGCAGTGGGCGACCTCCGTCTCTTACTCTCTTCCCAGATGGAAATGAGTTGGGGGTGATGGGGCGTCAACTCGAAGCCACAAGTTACAACCTAAGTTACAACCTATAGAAAGCAGAAGGTATTTTAACCTACTCATCCTTGGCTATGAACATTTGAGGCTTTCTGTTCGGAACTTTCGATCGCCCAGAGCAAGTTATTTAAATAAATCAAATATATTCGTCTCAACTTCCAGCGGATGAGGTTGAACAAAAATTTCGTGAGTCGGACATCTGAAACCGACATCCGACTAACAAGACTTTAAATTTTTCAATCAAAGCCTAGAACTCAAAAGTGATAGTTTTTCCCTAGACTTACGCCAAAACCGGGTTGTTTACGAAAAGACTGGGTTTGAACCTGGAAAACTTGTGAAAAACCCGGTTTTTTTGGTATTTATGCGTAAGTCTCAAAACATCTATTCCGACTGACGTTCCAAGGTAGCCTCCATGGTGCTGGTTAAGTAATGACCAGACATGATGCCGCTAGAGTGGTAGTAGCGGTTGCTATCGACGCGGTGAAGGGTATCAAAACCTGTTCGCCGTTGGCGTTCGTCTCCGAGTACCCAGTAACGTTGGACGATCGACTGGGGAGCGATCCAACCTTCGCCCTCGACGCGGCCAAGTTCGCTGTGCTGGAGCACAAAAGTATACTGCCGTTCATCGCTGTTGAGGTGTCCTCGGTACTGCAAAATAAGTTCTTCGCGATCGCCTCCAGGAAACACGAGCTTCGTCACCATACTGAACCAATCTGTTCGGTTCCAGCTCACTAAAGTTTTGCCTTTAACCGTAATTGGCACGCCATTGCGCTCAATCCAACTTCCTTCGAGCGTCCATTGGCCTGATTCCATTAAAAACGTGTGAGCCACAGTGCTGTTCCTATGCTTTTCCTGCTGGCTAAAATGCTGTTGCAACAACGCACAGCCGTTGTCCCTCAAACTATATGGTATCACGCCCAACTCTACCCACAGGAGTTAATTTCTCCTAAAAGTACGGGGGCTGAAGCACCAGTAACTTGAGGGAGATTACCCGGAATACCTAAAACCCGCCAGTGGGCTAAAACCGCGAAAGCGATCGCCTCTTTAAAATCTACATTCAAGCCCGCCTCAGAAGTAGTCAACACTTGCACCGAATGCAATTGTGCTTGTAATCGGCTTTTTAAGTAGAGATTGTGGCTACCGCCCCCGCATAGCAAAACTCGATCGGGCATCTGCGGTAAAAAAGTTTGGTAACTGTGAACGATGGAGGCAACTGTCAGTTCTGTCAGAGTAGCCAGCACATCAGCAGGACTGAGCTTGTAATCAGAAGCCTCGACCAAACAACGGTTAAAATAGTCTACACCAAATAACTCTCGCCCTGTAGATTTTGGCGGTTTTTCCAGGAAGAACTCTTGCTGGAGCCAAGCTTCTACTAAAGCTTGACAAGGAGTACCAAGGGCTGCCCAAGCTCCATTTTCATCACAAGTTTTAGTTCCCCCTGAGAAGTGTTGCACCGCCAAATCTAATAGAGAATTTGCCGGCCCTGTATCCCAGCCCAAGATGCCATCCCCCCCATGGGAAACCACAGAGTTGTCCTTCAAGGGGCTATTTTCCCTGGAAGGTAGATAAGTCACATTGCCAATTCCACCCAGATTTTGGATGCACAGATTGAGATTGGGTTGTGCCAACAAGTAAGCATCAACTATAGGCACTAAAGGAGCTCCTTGACCCCCGGCAGCAATGTCTGCCGATCGAAAGTTGCTCACAGTAGTAATGCCTGTCAATGCCGCCATCAGCGCGCCCCGCCCTAGTTGCAAGCTGTAACCCATCTCCCCCTTCCCAGCAGGTCGGTGGTAGACTGTTTGCCCGTGAGACCCGATTAATTCAGCTCGATCGTACTTTGCTTGAATAGTCAAGGCTGCGGTGGCAAATTCTTGGGCGATGGCATCATCCAATGCTGCTAGTTGGGCCATTGACAAAGCAGCCCCTCCGCAAACTGAAAGAATTTGCGATCGCAAATCAGGAGAATAAGGAAAAGTGTTACCTGCTAACAACTCAATTTTCAAGTCAGTTTGGGAACCGACCACATCCACCAAAGCAGCATCAATGCCATCCACTGAGGTGCCGCTGATCAAACCGATAACGCGAGTCATTCGATTTTAGATTTTAGATTTTAGATTTTAGATTGTCCGGGCGTGGACTGGATTTATTTGAGGTCGATAGTGACAATCACCAGAGTAATATTGTCACGGCCGCCTTTCTCCTTAGCTGCTTCAATCAAAGCAGTTGCAGCCGCTTCACAGGGGCGAATCGACTTCAGAGGTCCAGCAATCAAAGGATCGGAAAGTTCCTCAGTCAAACCGTCGCTACACAACAGCAAGCGATCCCCAGGCTTGACATCCACCGGCAGAATATCTATCTCACGCAAATCCTCACGGCCCAAACACTGGGACAAAACGTGACGCCAGGGATGATTGCGAGCCTGTTCAGCAGTCAGAGCCTTTCTTTGTACAGCTTGAGCCACCCAAGTTTGGTCTTCAGTAATCTGATCCAAATGAGAGCCATGCAGTCGGTACAAGCGAGAGTCACCGACATTAGCACACCAAGGCCGCCCCTCATCCCGGAACACTACAACCACAGCCGTAGTCCCCATATCAGCCCGTTCGGGATGGTTGAGCTGATCGTTCAAAATTGCTTGATTGGCGATTAAAAAAGCCTGTTCTAACAACAGGGGAGAATCCTCTGGGCCTTCCCAATGTTCTACCAGATAAGATTGAATTGCCTCAGTAGCAATCCGGCTGGCTTCTTGACCTCCGGCGTGTCCTCCCATGCCGTCGGCCACGATAAAAAATCGCCCCTCCGAGTCGATGTAGTACGAATCCTGATTTACTGAACGAACTAACCCTGTATCTGTCTGACCTGCGAAAGAGAGTTTCATCTCAAACCTCCAAGAAACCTCCACCATAGCTGTACTCAGCACGGTGGTGGGAGAAAGGTAGGCTCAATTGTAAAACATCCCTTAAGTGTATTTGTGCATGAGCACCAACCATGAGAGAGACTGTTAAATAATTAACAAATTTCTTAAGTCCCATAGGAGTAAATGTCCTGTTTGTGAATATGTGTGCTAGCTCTGTGAGTCATCCTTTGTAGCAGCCCCTACGTGGTTGAAATATAAAAATTTCCAGACTTGCACTCGATCGCAATTCTCTCCATGTATTCGCCTAATTTTGGGAAACGGAGCGCCGCAACTCTAACAATATCACTTCTTTGAAAACTAAAGTAATATTTTGTTCTCTCACAGTTTGACACTGAGATTTTTGTATCTTCAAGGCTCAAAGTCAAATAATAGCCATCAGCTTTTTTAGTGAATGATGGGGTTATAAACAAGCAGGTCACGTCTGATGTGGGAACGCTTTTGCTCACACCAATTCAAGCTATTTGCCAATAAATAATTGTCATGAAATGCCACCAGGGAACATCTCAATAGCTGGCATTGGTAATAGGGAGAAATCTCAAATCTACAATTTAAAATCTCCCCTGGTACGGCGGCACTTACACAGCCAGCGCAAAGCAGCGGAATTCCAAGCCTCAAGAAATTCTATCGAAGCGATCGAGTCGCTTAAACAAGCGCAGGAGAACAAACCCAGTACCGACTGCTAGCAAAGCCATCACGAGAGCGGGCCATACTTGATTGCTGACAAACAAAATTGTCGCCGACAAAGTAAAAGCACTCATCAGCAAACTATAGTTGGTTCCCATTTGAACACTGCTAATGCGGCGGAGCAAACGGTCTGTTTCAGAAGAACGGACGCGAATCCGCAAATCTCCCTGTTCCAGTTTGTCAATAGTTTCCTCAATCCGGCGAGGTAAACCCAAAGCAGTGGAACTTACCTGAGCCGCCTGACGGCCAAGTTCGTTAAAAATACTGCTAGTTGTATCATGCCCATTTCCATTACTCATAAGCTGCATGGCAAAAGGCTGTGCCACCTCCATAAAGTTAAACTCTGGATCTAAACCGCGGCCGACCCCTTCAATGGTCGAAAAAGCGCGCATCACAAAAGTAAAGGTAGCTGGGAAGCGAAAAGGTTGGTCGTAGGCAATATCGTAAAGGTCATCTGTAATCGCGCTGACGGACTGATTTTCAAAAGGCTTGTCCATGAAGTTATCCAGCATATACTGGATCGATCGGCGCACCGGACTCATATCACCCGTAGGAACCAAAGCCCCCAAATTAATCAAAGAATCCATAATCCGTTGACCATCTTTGGAAGCAATACCGTAGAGAGTCTCCATCAGTCCTTCGCGAACATTGGCCTGAATTTGGCCCATCATGCCAAAATCGTAGAAAATCAGATCCCCATCAGCACTAACAGCGATATTACCTGGGTGGGGATCGGCATGAAAAAAGCCATCATTGAGCAACTGGTGCAAATAAGCTTCAGCTCCCTTTTGGGCGATCGACTTGCGATCGATCCCGGCCGCCTCCAAAGCCTCATAGTGACTGATTTTAATCCCCGGCAGGTACTCCAAAGTCAGCACCCTCGGAGCCGCGTAGCGCCAATAAACCCGTGGCACCCGCACCCAGTCGCGATCGCGAAAATTACGGCGAAAAGTATCAGCATTCCGCCCTTCATTGAGATAATCAATTTCCAGCCACAGAATGCGACAGCACTCTTCATAAATCCCCAGCCAATCTCTGCCCCTGCCCCATTTAGGATGATTTTGAAAGTAGCGAGCGATGCCCTTAAGAATTTGCAAATCAATCTCGAACAGCTTCCGCAGTCCAGGTCGCTGCACCTTCACTACCACTTCCGGGCCAGAATGCAGTTGAGCCTTGTGTACCTGGCCCAAACTGGCAGCAGCCAGAGGCACCGGGTCAAAACTCTGGTAGAGTTCGTGAACCGTCTTGCCCAAATCCTGCTCAACAATTGCCTCTAACTGCTCGTAGCTGAAAGCAGGGACTCTATCTTGCAGCTTAGAAAGTTCCTCAACATACTCTGCGGGGAACAAATCAGCGCGGGTAGAAAATAACTGACCTACCTTAATAAAAGTTGGGCCCAAATCCAAGAGAGTTTCACGAACCCAGATAGCCTGAAAACGCCGTCTGGCAACTTTCTTTTCTTCAGTAACACCTTTCCAGTAGCTCCAATCTTTGCTGTCGAGCCACAGCGAAGCCAACCAGAGCAATACAAAGGTCCAAATGTCGAAGAAGCGCCGCTGCCGGGAGTATTTTTCGCGGTTCCAGCGATAAGCTTTATTGCCGTAGGATTTACCAGCGGTGGGCGGCAAAACGGCATCGCCGGTAGGCTTGGCGTATCGCTTGCGATTAACAGAGTCATCAAGGAGAGCAGACACTTGGGTTCCTAAATTGCTTATTTTATGTCGTTGCTGTGATTAGAAGTAAGAGCGCATAGCTTTGCGCTCCTAGGGTAAATATTTGTTAGTGGCTGTTAGGGCAAACTGCTGCGGTAGCGCTGCAATTCCGATCGCACTAAGGCCACTTCTGCACGTAACTCATCAATAGTTACTTGCAAGTCGGCTGGTTGGATGTCTTGAATAGAGGTAGTAGTGCTTCCAGTGCCTGTTCTACCTTGCATTGCCGAATCAGCTTCTCTATGAGCTCGTTCCACAACTCGATCTGTGAACTGCCGCAGTCGCTCTCTTTGTTCGGCATCAAATTTACCGAATTCAGAGAAAGCGTTAGTGGCTGCACTCTCCAATTGTTCGTATAGTGCTTCTGCAAGTGCTCTGCCTATGAAAAAGGCATGAACTGGGGGTTTACTCATAAAAAACTCCGGTAAGTAGGGAAACTCTATGTTTTTAGACTATGGTTTAAACACGATTTTCACAGATTCTGAATCTGTGTCATGCTTCAACGAATTTCATGGATGTGAAGAATTTTGTCTCATCTTTTCATCCCTTTAATTCGCGATCGCTGACGAGAAAATTTTCTGTGTACTTCCCCAAACAATTATAACTTGGTTATCCCTTCTCTGAAACTTCACGAGCATCTATTCAGGGTATGATTTCAACTTCTTTTCCTGCCACCATCTTGGGAATCCGCTCCTGAGTTGTCCACAGACTAATTCGTAGCAGGTTCTGGGAAAGGTACGGTTGGTGCTGGAACTGTGAGCGGGGAGTCAGGTACGATCGGACTATCGAAACTGCCTTCATTACTGCTCGGTATCGGGACTTGAGGCGATCGATCTGGCAGAATTACTGGTGAAGGCTGCTCCTGTGGCGGAGAGAAAGTTTCAGCACTCTTAGCCACTGGCGGAGTGGGAACCCCGAAGGATTTGCGAGGCGGTTCCGGGGGCAGAGGAGGAACCTCTGGTACGGGTGCTGGGGCGATGGGAGGAGATGGAGCGATGGGGATTTTAGGCTCTGGGGTAGGAGTTTCTGAAGGCTTCGGTTCCGGTGTGGGGGTGGGAGTTTCCGAGGGTTGCGGTTGCAGTGTTGGGCTGGGAATTTCTGGGCTTGGGGATACCTCTGGTTGGGAGCTAACTTCTGGGGACTCGATGGGTTCGGGCGTGCTGCTATCTGGTGTAGATGTGGGCAGATTGTCAACTTCTGGGGGTGCCACAGGACTACTTTCAACGGAAGGCTGTCCAAACATAGGTCCCGACAAATCGCGGGATTTGAGTAAATCTTCCAAAGATGGCAAGGATTCAGTTTTGGCAGTGCTATTCCTGCTGAGATTCGTACTATTGTAGCGCCATGCTAGGTCAAAACCCATCCAGCCTGCAATTAGAGATGTGACTACAAAGACCAGCAGAGTCAACTGTGGGGGCGGTGGTGCGGGCAAACGCAGAGTTTGCTTAGTTTTTGCTGGTAATTGCTCTGCTTCTTGCAGCATAGCGAGCCAATTTTCCACGGTTTGGGGGCGTTTGTCGGGTTCAGTTTCTAGTCCCCGAAGGATAGCTTGCTCAACTCCGGGGCTGAGGTTGGGTTGCCATTGTCGCAAATTTGGCAGGGGAATCCGATCGCGCAACGGTGCTGCTATGGGTGGTTGGCCTGATAGTAAGTAGTATAGGGTTGCCGAGAGGGAGTAAACATCTGTGGCGGGTGTACATTTACCACCATGGAGGTATTGTTCGATCGGTGCATATCCTGGGGAGAGCAAGTTAGTGTGGGTTTGTTTTGTGCCGGCAGTAAAGTCCCTGGCTATGCCAAAATCTATGAGCATGACGATATGAGTATCCTCTCGCCGGATCATATTTTCTGGTTTGAGATCTCGGTGTAGCAAGCCGCTGTGGTGTACTGTGCTTAAGGCTGAGGCTATTTGCCGAATGTAGTGTAGGGCTTGAGCTTCTGGTAGTGGCCCGCCTGTGGCGACTATTTTAGCCAAAGTTTGGCCGGGAATGTAGTCCATGGCGATAAAGGACTGTCCGGCTTCTGTAAAAAAGTCTATAACTCTGACTATGTTGGAATGCTGACAGCGAGAGAGGCGTTGGGCCTCGGCGATGAATTGCTCCTGAAATTGGGCAGATTCAGGGTGTTGGCGCAGACTTTCGTTAAGGGTTTTGAGTACGACGGTTTGGTTTAAATGGCAGTGTGTGGCTCGGTAAGTGATCCCGAACCCTCCTATGCCTAAAGTCGCGTTAAGTGTGTATTTGCCCTGTTGCAGGACTGTTGTTGGCGCTAAGTTCATCTTTAGTTGATGCCGTGTCCCAACCTATGCTACCGCCTTTGGGTAATTAAAGCAGAGTGAGGGCGAGCGGTTCGATGGAGCCGAAGCCTGATTTTACTCTGCTTTGTCTAAATTACTAGACTTTGTATCTGGCGATGGTTTTATGGGGATGTCCCAATCAGTTTATCTGTAACCAGCGTCTTAAAACTTAATATAATAGTTTTCCAATAAAAATCCCGCTCTTTTGGAGCGGGAAAGCCATCAGGGTGCATCTATATCTATGACTATAGTCGATGGGGGGTGTAACCCCTCTCTCCTTTAACAAGTCTTTATACTAGACTCACTTTTGTCAATTTTTAGTATTTTGCTTGACTTATGATAATAAGTATGGTAATTGAGAGTTTGAGGGCGAGCTTGAGCTTAAAAAAATCCACCCACCAATCAATATCCAGGCTAGCCACTGGTGATCGCACGTTCAATTACCGTGTTTCGGCAAATGGTGCAACAAATACCAGAATACAGCGACATTGGCGATAAATACCGCTAACTTCAGGAGAGTAACACCCTGAATTAATTCAAAAATTTCCGGCGGAATACTGATACCAACTAGCACTAAAACTAAGATTGTTGCCCAACCTTTTTCGTACCACAATCCTACAGCTTCAACAGCAGTGAGCACTGCATAAAGTCCGGTCGCAATTCCGCTAAACAGTAATGTCTTAGGCTTGAGTATCAGCAGCTTATCTAATAAAAATTCAATAAGTTTCACCTTAGTTTCTAACAAATAAGAATCAGAAAAATCTTCTAATAATTGATGATTTTTCATAGCAAAAAGCAAAGCAATAGAAGTCACTGTCAAGAGGGAAGCCACAAAACTCTTGTAAATCACTATGGCGATTAAACCAAAGGGGCGCTGTTTTTTCACCTGATTATTTTCACCTATTTTGAGAGTGGATAATGTGCTGCCAAAAAACCAATTGCCGAAGTGCGATCGCCCAAATGCCCATCCAAAGTCGCCGCCAACAAATCATCCAACATGAGTTTAAACCCAGGCCCAGGCTTGTAGCCCAAAGCCTTCAAATCATTGCCATTCAAAGGGGCTTCAACCTTCACCCACTTGGTGAAAAATTCCCAAATTTGGTGTCGAACACTTCGGGGACTTTGCAGGGCGATCGCAATTAACATCGGTAACTCATAATTCCGCAAAAATAGCACCAATTGACTCGGCAACTCACACTTGGGCAAACGCTCTAACACCTCAGAATTGCGGGCTGACAAATCTTGAAGTCGCTTAATGCTATCAGCAGGTAATTTAAGATTGGTAGCCACCTTACCCCGATATTCCGGCGCTAAATAAGCGATTAAAACTTCTAGTCGCATCTGCCAATCAGGAATATTGATAATGGGGAATTGGGAATGGGGAATTGGGAATTGGGAATTGGGAATAGTTTCTTTTTCTTCCTTCTTCCTTCCCCCCTTGGGGGGGGCTGGGGGGGGTTCTTCTTCCTTCCCCCCTTGGGGGGGGCTGGGGGGGATTCTTCTTCCTTCCCCCCTTGGGGGGGGCTGGGGGGGGTTCTTCTTCCTTCCCCCCTTGGGGGGGGCTGGGGGGGGTTCTTCTTCCTTCCTTCCTTGCAAAAAACGTTCTAGCAGACGCAATTGATGCCAGAGCGCTTTGTCCAAATCCAACGTAGGATGAATGCAGCGCAACGCCTCCAAATCTCCCAAAATTTGCAAAGCAACTTGCCAATAAGGAGCTTGCAAAATGTATTTTAATTCACTTTTGAGCCTGGTTTCCAAAGCCGGAGCGCGACCATTTTCTCCTTGAATTCGATAATAAATCCCGCTGGCTAGAGCGTGGCGAATATATCCTTCTGTCTGCGGCTCAATGGAAAATCCCAGCCGCACCGCAAACCGCACAGCTCGATAAATTCGCGTCGGATCTTCAATAAAACTATTGGCGTGCAAAACTCGAATTTGTTTACCTTCCAAGTCTAACAAACCGCCAAAAAAATCTAACAATTCGCCCGATCGCGGCGTACCCAATCTGACTGCTAGGGCATTAATGGTAAAATCTCTACGGTACAAATCTTGGCGAATCGAACTGGCTTCAACTTCAGGATTGGCGGCGGGATAAGGATAAAATTCAGTACGAGCCGTAGCGATATCCAGCCAGAGGGAGCCGAAAGGGGAGTCTTTGTGCCACAACAGGGCGGCGGTTTGAAATTCACCGTGAATTTCTAAACGGGAGGTGGGGTATAGTTTTTGTAGTTCGGAGGCTAATTCGACACCAGCACCAGAGTTACCCGATCGCCCATCACCATCTACAACCAGATCGATATCCATTAGTTGCAGTGTATCATTAGCCTCTAACCGATCGGCGGCACTCTCAGCAACAGGCATCTTGCCTATAGCACCAGAATTGGATGTTGTTGTCGGGAGTAGGGGTTGGGCATCTTGCCTGTCTGATGTCAAAGTTAAGAGTAAATCTCGAACGGCTCCACCGACAATATACAGTTGCCAGCCTCGCTCTTGTGCAATGTTGGCGGAGATCGACAATAATTGCCATAATTCAGGACTAATACGCGATCGCAACAACGGCTCAACCACTTCAGGTAAATGACAATAGGACAATTCGGTATCACTTGCTGTGTCTCGTCCTTTTTGTTGGTGCAATTGGCGCAACACATCAGTGCGAGTCACAATTCCCACCAGTAAGCCATTTTCCAACACCGGCAAACGCCCGATATCATAAGTCACCATTAAAGATTCAATTTCTGGTAACAAGGTATCGGGGGTGATGGTTTTGAGCTGCGGAGTCATGTAACCCTTGACAGGAGCGTGACTGAAGCCGTGGTGCAGGGCAATGTCAATGTCGCGACGCGAGATAATTCCCGCCAGCCGATCGCCTGTATCGACCACAGAAAGCCCGGAATGTCCGTAACGTAGGAGGATACGGTGAGCATCACCCACAGAAGTTTCTGGGCGAATACTCCGCACTGGAGATGACATTAATTCACGGGCTGTGGGCGGATGGGGAATTTGAGCTTTGAGTTCCTCAGCTAACTGATTTAAAGTTAGTAAGGGTTCCACATCTCTGACAGCTAGGGAGGCGGCGCGGGCGTGGCCTCCGCCACCTAGGGGTTTGAATAATGTGCTGAGGTTTGTGCCTTCTATGCGCGATCGACCGATAATAGTTAATCGATTGGAAACTGACGATTCGGGAGAGTCGGGATCGATGGTATCGCTGTTTTGTTTTTCACCAGATTTATACACATTTCCTAATAGCAGAGCATCGGTTTCAGTCAAATCCAGCAAGCGAGATGCTAGGGCAGAAAGTCCCGGAACATAGGCATCAGTTGTGAGCAATACCCAAGCTACACTGTTACCGCGTACAGTTTCTGATCGCAAATTATTCAGAGCTTCTTTCAGCAAATCCTGCAATTGAGCAGACAAACCGGGTTCTACATATTCAGCGATGACTCCCAAACTCGCTCCCTGCTGCATCAACCACGCCAAAGCATTTGCATCTCGCGCCGTTGCACCCTCGAAGGTGAGGGAACCTGTATCGACGTGGATACCGAGGGCCATGACTGTGGCTTCTGAGGGATCGAGATGGAATTCTTGGTTGCTCTGTGGGACTTGATTTGCGAATTTTTCCCTAAGTTTTTCGACTATTAAAGTAGTGGTGGCCCCGACTGCTTCGATGTGGGTGACGGTGGCCCCGATGTCTGAAGGGGCTTCTAAATGGTGATCGAAAACCGTAATTTCGTTAAGTTGTGGCAAATCTAGCCACTCGGCGGCTTTTCCTAGGCGATCGCGCGTGCTAGCATCAACAATGGCGATCGATCGAATTTGTTGCGGATTGACCGATCGACGTTCGATTAACGGGTACTCATCGCGGTGTAGCGCCAAAAAATCCCGCACCGTCGGGTGACACCCACCAGCAAGCACGATTCTGGTACCGGGGTGCAGCACGCAAAGTCCCACCGCCGCTCCCAAGGTGTCAAAATCTGCTGTAGTGTGGCACAAAACTAAGTCCATAAACAAATCCTGCATCTGTAACCCAAAGTGTCCCTGAATCTGGCTCACGAACAGCACACGAGCCGATCGCACTATAACTCAAGCTTAGTCAAGTATGGATTCTAGTTTCAATCGCAGCAGCCAATAATGGTAAAATTTAAGTAAATCTCAAGAGCTGCTGACTGCTGTTCGCACCACTGAGAATTTGTACGGGCCAGTCGAATTTCAACAACCGACAATTTTCCGATCAATCGTCCCACCGCTATATCGAAAGGAGAAAAAATGTTATCAATTCTGTTTCAACTTGTTTTACTAGGTTTGGTACTGCTATCTTTTGTGATGGTAGTTGGCGTTCCAGTTGCTTATGCTTCTCCCCAAAACTGGAATCAGTCTAAAACACTGATTTTTGCAGGTTCTGGTCTCTGGTTTTTGCTGGTTATTGCCGTGGGTGTTTTAAACTTTTTGGTAGTTTAAAGTTCGGTCTAGATCGACGTAAAATAGTTGTGAGTTTTGAATTTTGACTTAAATTTATGCTATAATTAGTAGTCTTAAATTTGGAATTAATTATTGATAGAAGTGACTTTTTCAATCAGTTAATTCACAGCCCAAATTTAAAACTCACAACTCATAAATAAAGCTAAGAAAAATCCCATTACCACTTACCAATTACCAAAGTATAAAATTATGGCAGTTTTCGAGGGTACTTTTACTCAAACCGAATCTTTGCGGTTTGCGATTGTCATTGGTCGTTTTAACGACATGGTAGTCAACAAACTTTTGGAAGGTTGTCAAGATTGTTTGAAACGCCACGGGGTTGATATAAATCCTCATGGTAATCAGGTTGATTTTTATTGGGTTCCGGGATGTTTTGAGATTCCCTTGATTGCTCGTCAAGCTGCATTTTCTCGTCGCTACGATGCAGTAATCTGTCTGGGTGCGGTGATTCGCGGCCAAACTCCTCATTTCGATTTTGTCGCTGGTGAGGTTTCTAAGGGAATTGCTGCTGCGGCTTTTCAAAGTGGAGTACCGGTGATTTTTGGGGTGGTGACGACTGACACGATGCAGCAAGCTTTGGAAAGGGCCGGAATTAAGAGCAATTTGGGCTGGAATTATGCAATGAGTGCTTTGGAAATGGGCACTTTGATGCGTCAAGTTAATGGTTTGGGTGGAAGTTCTTACGATAAATTAGCTGCTGCGTCTGCTGTTGAAGTGCTGTCAGGTGATCTAGCCTAATATATATCATAAATCAATACGGGATGCGGGAAACTCAGAGACTTCAGTCCTTCCTAGGGAAGCGGCGCGAGGGACTTTAGTCCCCGCGAGAGTTAGACTTTGGGTATTACCCAAGCCTACTTTGTCCGCAGAATCTCAGCGTCTTTAGACCGCTTGAGTGTCAATATGTGATTCCAACTGGTTCCCCGGCTCTGCCTGGGAACCGAGATCCAGAGGCTCTGCCTCGCTCGTCGCTTGTAGAATACTAGGTAAGCAAAGCTATGACTACTGTAACTGCAAAACGATTCTCGATCGCCGAATATCACCGTTTGGGAGAACTGGGATTTTTCGCTCCCGATGAGCGAGTAGAATTGATTCGCGGAGAACTTATCAAAATGGCTGCTAAAGGTAGACTTCACTCTTTTTGCAACAGTCTTTTAGTTGAGGAGTTAATAATTTTACTGACAAGACGCGCTCGTGTCCGCGTACAAGATCCGATAATTTTATCTACTACAGATAGCGAACCAGAACCTGATGTGGTTATCGCCCGCAATCGTTCTGATAATTATTTAGATTCTCACCCGGAACCTGCGGATATCTTGTTAGTGATTGAGGTTTCCGATTCTAGTTTAAAATACGATCAAATAACTAAGTTATCTCTCTATGCTGAAGCTGGGATTTCTAATTATTGGATATTTAATTTAGTCGATAATCAACTGGAAATGTACAGCGAACCTTATCAAAAAAGACAAGGGGATTTCAATTATCGATCGCAAAACATCGTTCTACAAAATGAGACCGTGGTAATTCCGGGTTTTCCAGATTTGTCTCTGGATTTGTCTTTGGTCTTTCCAGCCTAAGCTGAATTGAGGCTCTAAGTTAATTTATACCAACCGCCAAGGCTGTTAAGGCGACTGCTATAAAATACTCTCACGATTTTATGTATTTTTTTTATACATTTATAGACATACCTAAGTAATTTATATTTATTAAATATTATATTATACACAATACTGATAAAATACTGAATGAAGATCGACTTTTTAACTAAAAATCCCTAACTATCTAATATTTCTCAACATTTTTATGAGATTTAGATGAATCTGGTTGCACAAATATGAGAAATTCGTTATGTTAAGTTTTGTGTAAGCATTAAGGCAGTCTCAACTAGATCCTAGGATAGCTTTCATCATAAAGACTGTATAAACAGTATTTAATGTATTCTTAACGAACAGCCCTGAAAATTAATTTTCAGGTCAATTGTTAATGAAATCTTAAATAATCAATTTGTTCAGTTAACACCTAGAAAGCTTGCCAGAAAAGGGATTGATAATTTTGAGGGTAGCCCGGATACTTACAGTTACTTACCAGCCGGAAATTGCAACAATCTTATGGGTGACATTCAAGCTACGTTTACAGCGACAGACCGTGCTTTTCATGTTGAAGGGTACGAAAAAATTGATTTCAGCTTACTCTATGTAGATGGCGCTTTCAAACTTGAAAATCCAGAAATTGCCGATAGCTATCGCCCCTTTTGTCGCTGTTTAATGGTTGTAGACCAAACAGTGTATGGTCTGTATGGCAAGCAGATGCAGGCTTATTTCAAATATCACGAGATAGATTTAACCGTCTTTCCAGTGAGTATCAAGGAACCCGATAAGACCTTAACAACTTTTGAAAGCATCATAGATGCCTTCGTTGATTTCGGACTTGTGCGGAAAGAACCTGTGTTGGTAGTTGGTGGTGGATTGACTACTGACGTAACTGGTTTCGCCTGCTCCTCCTATCGCCGTCGGACTAACTATATTCGTGTACCAACAAGTCTAATTGGGCTGATTGATGCCAGTGTGGCGATCAAGGTAGCTGTGAACCACGGTAAACTGAAAAACCGCCTCGGTGCTTACCACGCCTCAAAGAAAGTAATTTTAGATTTCTCCTTCCTAAAAACTCTGCCGATCGACCAAATACGCAACGGCATGGCAGAGTTAATTAAGATCGCCGTAGTAGGAAACAAAGAAATCTTTGAGTTGCTGGAAAACTACGGCGAAGCATTGCTGCATAGCCATTTTGGGTATCTAGACGGCACATCTGAACTGCGCGAAGTGGCACATCGGTTAACCTACAACGCCATTGAGTCAATGCTGGCATTAGAAGTACCAAACCTACACGAGCTAGATTTGGATCGAGTGATTGCTTATGGTCACACTTGGAGTCCGACGCTGGAACTAACACCGGAAATTCCGATGTTCCACGGCCATAGTGTCGCTATCGATATGGCTTTTTCGGCGACGATTGCTCAACAACGTGGCTACATTTCGATCGCCGATCGCGATCGCATCTTAGGATTAATGAGTCGCCTAGGACTAGCAATTGATAGCCCTTATCTCACCTCAGAACTGCTCTGGAAAGCCACAACATCCATCGCCCGTACCCGCGATGGCCTTCAACGTGCGGCGGCACCGAAGCCCATTGGTGAATGCTTTTTCATGAACGACTTGACTCGGACTGAGTTGGATGAAGCCCTAGCGGTGCATCGAGAAATCTGTCAGGGCTACCCGCGCCATGGTGATGGCGAGGATATGTATGTAGTATTGGACAAAGTTGGAACTCGTTCCAAAGCCGGGGTATAAAGATGAGACCTGTTACCCCTGTCGGGATTTTAGCGGCTAAACTCGAAAGTCTGGTCGAGGAAGCAAAAAAAATCAATCATCTAGATCCAGCTTTCAAGGCAGAATTGCAACAAGCCTACGAATTAGCAAATGGTCTCGATCCCTACCTGAACCTTTGCACCACAGCGGAATCTGCGGATTTAGCCACCTTAGTAAAACGCACCCAATCAGAAGATTGGAGTCAGCGATTCTCCGACGGCGAGACAGTGCGCCACTTGGAACAAGAGATGCTCTCCGGCCATGTGGAGGGGCAAATGCTGAAATTTCTCGTCCATCTCACCAAAGCACAGCGCGTGCTGGAAATCGGGATGTTCACTGGCTACTCAGCACTAGCCATGGCTGAAGCCCTTCCTGTTGATGGAGAAGTAGTCGCCTGCGAAGTAGATACTTACGTCGCACAATTTGCCCAAAAGTGTTTCAACGAATCGACTGCTGGCCACAAAATCTCAGTGCGAGTCGCACCAGCCCTAGAAACCATGAAACAATTGGCTGATGCTGGAGAAGTGTTCGATTTGGTGTTTATCGATGCTGACAAAGGTGGATACACTGACTATCTCGATTTACTACTCACGACTGGTTTGTTGGCTCCCAATGGCTTGATTTGTGCTGACAATACTCTGATGCAGGGACAGCCCTATTTGTCTGGTACTACTAATGCTAACGGAATTGCGATCGCCAAATTCAATCAGGCTCTGGTTGACGATCCGCGCGTAGAGCAGGTGTTAGTGCCATTGAGAGATGGGATTACCTTGATTCGGCGCGTTTAGCAATATTAATTAGGAGACGGCACCGTGCCCGTTGGTGTCAACTTAAGGTCAAACCCATAGTCCGGCGGGGGTTTAAACCCCCGCCTCAAAGCTAAAGTCCTCTAAAAGAGGACTGAGGAGTTAGTTGATGTGTATGGGTTTTAGGCAAATTTTCAGTCAGTTTCAGGCAAATCGACCGTCGGTTTCAACCGACTTTAGCTATGAGACAGGGGTTGAGACCCCTGCCTCATGAGGAGTTAGTTGATGTGTATGGGTTTTAGGCAAATTTTCAGTCAGTTTCAGGCAAATCGACCGTCGGTTTCAACCGACTTTAGCTATGAGACAGGGGTTGAGACTTCTGTCGGACTCGTAGGATGACTGACAGACTTGGTGCGCTGACAGCTTAAGTTGACACCTATGGGCACGTGCAGTCTCCTGATTGGCGATCATATTAATTTCGATGCCAACGGATTTAATATTAATTAGGATTTTTTTTACTGTCATACTAGAAAATTATGATCGAAACAGCTTCAGTTGCAGCGATGCCATCTGAACAGGAAAAAAATGCGGGTACTCGGCGCTTTCAAACAGCACTTAAAACCATAGTAACTCTGACTTTGTTGCTATTAGTAATGCCCCTGAATCTCGCTTTGACAATCGTAGCCTTGCTCAGAGCCATCATCATCAAACCGTTCCAGTCTCCACCGACTACAGCTAATCCCCAAACAATTTTGATAAGTGGGGGCAAGATGACTAAGGCATTACAGCTAGCGAGATCTTTCCACAAAGCCGGTCATCGAGTAATTTTGATAGAAACGGAGAAATACTGGCTGACTGGTCATCGTTACTCTTGGGCGATCGAGCGCTTTTACACAGTACCAAATCCCCAGACAAAAGAATACTCCCAAGCACTCTTAAAAATTGTTCAACAAGAGGGAGTTAATGTTTATGTTCCCGTGTGCAGTCCCGTCGCCAGTTACTACGATGCCGAAGTCCAAAGGGTGCTTTCTCCCCACTGTACGGTAATGCACGTCGATGTGGAAACCCTTCAAAGATTGGATGATAAATATACATTTGCCGCCACTGCGGAAGCCTTGGGGCTGCGAGTTCCAAAGTCTTACCTAATCACAAATCCCCAACAAGTAATCGATTTTGACTTCACTGGTGCACAGCGCAAATACATTATCAAAAGTATTCCCTACGATTCTATCCGCAGATTAGACTTAACTAAATTACCCTGCCAAACCCCATCAGAGACTGCCGCTTTTGTCAACTCTTTACCAATTTCTGAGAGTAAACCTTGGATTATGCAAGAATATATTCCGGGACAAGAGTTCTGCACTCACAGTACAATCCGTGATGGTCATGTTCAGTTGCATTGTTGCTGTGAATCATCCGCATTTCAGGTAAACTACGAAAATGTCGATCGCCCGGATATCGAAAATTGGATTCGTCAGTTTGCCAAAAGCCTCAATTTGACTGGACAAGTCTCCTTTGATTTCATTCAGGCGGCGGATGATGGACAGATTTATGCGATCGAATGTAATCCCCGCACCCATTCAGCCATCACGATGTTTTACAACCATCCCGATGTAGCTAAGGCTTATTTAGATCGCGACTCTTTACCACAAACTGTGCAGCCTTTGGCATCTAGTCGCCCGACTTACTGGATTTACCACGAAATTTGGCGATTGGTGACTAATTTGTCGTCGCCAAAGCTAATTTCTGAGCGGTTACAAATTATCACCAAAGGTAAAGATGCCATCTTCGATTGGAACGATCCATTACCATTTTTGATGGTGCATCATTGGCAAATCCCACTGTTGTTATGGGGAAATTTGCAGAAGCCGAAAGAGTGGATTCGGATTGATTTTAATATTGGCAAACTTGTGGAAATAGGAGGAGATTGAGTATGTCAGTATTACGGGTTTTGCATTTAGTCGGATCGGCTGTCAGTGATTTTTACTGTAATTTGTCGCGCCTTTATGCTCAAGATTGTTTGGAGAATACGGCTAATTCAGCACTGTATGAATTTCATATTGCCTATGTTTCTCCCGATCGCCAATGGCGTTTTCCTACCTCTCTCGATCAAAGTGCGATCGAGGCTGCTAATCCCATGTCTTTAGCGGGCGCTGTGCAGGTGCTGACCGACCTCCAAATTGACATAATGATCCCCCAGATGTTTTGTATCCCAGGCATGACTCAATACCGCAGTTTGTTCGATCTGCTGAGTATTCCTTATGTGGGTAATCCCGCAGAGTTAATGGCGCTGGTGGCTGACAAAGCGAAGGCTAAAGCAGTGGTAGCAGCCGCTGGGGTAAGTGTACCATTAGGAGAAATTGTCCGTGGGGGCGATCGACCTTCGATTGATTTCCCAGCCGTACTTAAGCCAGTCAATAGTGATAATTCCATTGGAGTGGCTTTCGTGAAAAATGCTGCTGACTATGATGCAGCTTTGGAGACAGCATTAACTCATTCAGATGAAGTGCTAGTAGAAAAATTCATTGAATTGGGTAGAGAAGTTCGCTGTGGAATTATCGTCAAAGCAGGCGAGTTAGTCTGTTTACCGCTAGAAGAGTATGCTCTAGATGCTGATACCAAACCGATTCGGAGTTATGCTGATAAGCTGAAACAAAATGATGATGGCAACTTGAGCTTGACCTCTAAGGATAGTACCAAATCGTGGATTGTTGACACCAGCGATCCGATTACGGAGAGAGTTTGGGCGATGGCGAGAAAATGCCACATCGCTTTGGGCTGTCGCGATTATAGTCTATTTGATTTTCGCATCGATCCGCAGGGAAAACCTTGGTTCTTGGAAGCGGGGTTATACTGTTCTTTTGCTCAGAAAAGTGTGCTTTCTACTATGGCCAAAGCATCAGGGACTTCTCTGGATACTTTTTTTGAAAGTATGTTGCAAAACGCCTTATGTGAAATCCCAAATAACTAAGAAATTAGGACACGGCAGTGCCCATTGGTGTCAAGTTAAGCCTGAAAGCCCGCCCCGTGTCCGTTAGTCATCCCACAAGTCCGCCAGGGGTTAAAACCCCTGTCTAATAGCTAAAGTCGGTTGAAACCGACGGTCGATTTGCCCCAAACCAATACACATCAACTAACTCTTCAGTCCTCTCAAAGAGAACTGAAGAACTCATTAGTCCTCTTTGAGAGGACTTTTGCTATTAGACAGGGAATTGATTCCCTGTCGGACTCGCCTGCCCACTAACGGATTTGGCGGGCCCAGAGCTTAAATTGACACCTATGGACACTGCCGTGTCCTCTGTATCATTTTAAAATAGGAACAGGACTTGTGTAATATTTGAGCTTTCCGCATACTAATCACCAGACAGAGGAAACCACAACATGATCCAAACCATATCGAAAACAATCACGTTTGATGAGTTCGTTGCCTGGTATCCAGAGAACTCTGTCCATAAGTACGAACTACATAATGGAGTAATTGTTGAAATGCCTTTAGGAACCGGCCGCCATTCCCGCGTTATAGGTTTAACCAGGGACGAAATCAGCGCAGAAATCAGGCGACTGAAATTGCCTTGCTTTATCCCCGGTGACTGCCTGCTCAAACCCGTCCGCAACGAGGCGGGCTACCTGCCAGACGCAGTTGTCCTGGATGAAGCAGCTCTCGTCAACGAACCGCGCTGGGATAGGGAATCTATCATCACGATGGGGTCTTCGGTGCGACTGGTTGTAGAGGTCGTCAGTACCAACTGGCGGGACGATTACCATCTCAAATTCGCCGACTACGAAGAAATGGGCATCCCCGAATACTGGATTGCGGACTACCTCGGTTTGGGCGGCCGCAAGTTCATCGGTACTCCCAAACAACCCACACTATCGGTTTACCAGCTAGTTGACGGGGAATATCAAATCAGTCAGTTTCGGGGAGATGACACAGTTGAGTCGCTGGCTTTCCCAGAGTTGAGGTTGACGGCCGAGGTGATTTTTCGAGCCGGTCTGCCTCCAACTGAGCCAAGCTAGAAGGACTGGGGGGCGATCGGGTATCAAAAGAATATCAAAAATTGTACTCTGTATATTGTGTAATCTTCTAGCTTTCCGCATACTAATCACCAGACAGAGGAAACAGCAACATGATCCAAACCATATCCAAAACAATCACGTTTGATGAGTTCGTTGCTTGGTATCCAGAGAACTCTGTCCATAAGTACGAACTACACAATGGAGTAATTGTTGAAATGCCTTTAGGAACCGGCGACCATTCGGATGTTACGGGTTTTATAAACTTGAAACTAGCAGTTGAAATTGACCGTCGTGAATTACCCTACTCAATCCCTGGTGATTGCTTACTCAAGCTTTCCCGTGACGAAGCGGGTTATCAGCCAGACGTAATAGTCCTAGACAGAACCGCACTTGCAAACGAACCGCGCTATAAAAAAGAATCCGTCATCACGATGGGGTCTTCGGTGCGACTGGCTGTAGAGGTAGTCAGCACGAACTGGCGGGATGATTATTTTTTCAAAGCTTTTGACTATGAAGAAATGGGCATTCCCGAATACTGGATTGTCGATTATTTAGGTTTGGGCGGCCGCAAGTTTATCGGTAATCCCAAACAACCAACACTTTCGGTTTATCAATTAGTAGATGGAGAGTATCAGGTCAAACAGTTTAGGGGAAGCGAGAGGGTTGAGTCGCTGACTTTTCCAGAATTGAAATTAACGGCCGAACAGATTTTCCGGGCTGGCTTGCCAAACTAGCGAGTAAAAATTATGCAAAGGTCGATCCACCGACACATTGCAATTTATCAAATTGTGTGATATCATAAAACGTTCTCGAAAATAGCGCAACAGCAAATATTACTGCATGGCAACGAAGCCAACGATCGCATTTACCCACCTCGGTTGCGAAAAAAATCGCATTGATACCGAACACATGATTGGCTTGCTGGCCCAAGCAGGCTATGAAGTCGATTCTAATGAAGAATTAGCGGATTACGTCGTCGTCAATACTTGCAGTTTTATCCAAGCTGCGCGAGAAGAATCAGTCCGCACCCTGGTAGAATTAGCCGAAGCTAAGAAAAAAGTAGTCATCACCGGCTGTATGGCACAGCATTTTCAACAGGAATTGCTCGACGAATTGCCCGAAGCCGTCGCAATAGTCGGCACTGGCGATTATCATAAAATAGTCGATGTAATGCAACAGGTGGAAAAAGGCGATCGAGTTTCCCTCGTCTCGAAGGAACCAACTTACATCGCTGATGAAACCACTCCCCGCTACCGCACGACATCGGAAGGTGTCGCCTATCTGCGAATAGCCGAAGGCTGCGACTATCGCTGTGCTTTTTGCATCATCCCCCACTTGCGCGGAAATCAGCGATCGCGCACCATCGAATCTATTGTCGCCGAAGCTAAGCAATTAGCCTCCGAAGGGGTAAAGGAAATTATCCTAATTTCTCAAATTACCACCAACTACGGGAAAGATATCTACGGCGAACCCAAACTAGCCGAACTGCTTCGGGCTTTGGGTAAAGTAGATGTACCTTGGATTCGGATGCACTACGCCTATCCTACAGGTCTGACTCCGCAAGTTGTCGAGGCAATGCGAGAAACGCCAAACGTTTTGCCATACTTGGATTTACCTCTGCAACATTCCCATCCCGAAATTCTGCGGGCGATGAATCGGCCTTTTCAAGCTGGGATTAATGATGCTATAGTCGATCGGCTGAAAGCATCAATTCCCGGTGCGGTAATGCGGACAACTTTTATTGTCGGCTTCCCCGGCGAAACAGACGAACACGCAGCACACTTGCTGGAATTTGTCAAGCGCCACGAATTCGATCACGTAGGAGTTTTCGTATTTTCCCCAGAAGAAGGAACGCCAGCCTACAGTTTGCCTCAGCAATTACCAGCAGAAATAATGGAAATGCGGCGAAATGCAGTAATGGCGGCACAACAACCTATATCATTGAAAAAGAATCAAGCATCTGTCGGTCAGGTAGTCGATGTCCTGATAGAACAAGAACAACCAGAGACAGGTGAGTTGATTGGTAGATCCGCCCGGTTCTCCCCCGAAGTAGACGGACTCGTCTATGTAACAGGACCAGCGAGGCTCGGTTCAATGGTATCCGTGAAAATTACTGGTGCAGACGTCTACGACCTTTACGGTCAAGTCAGTAGTTAGTCTCTACAGAACAATCAGAAAGTTTTAACAAATTTAATGTTTTGTTTCTGAATGTAAAGAGCTATAATGTAGTAACAAGCCAGACATAAGCGGGATGATCCTAGATTGCTTCGCCGTCGGTCCCACACCACAACGGTATGCCGAAGAAGTGTAGAGCTGATAGGCGGTGACGGTCGCTACATCCCTTACTTAATCCCGTAGACGAAAGATTGCGGGATAGCGCCTGAACCAATAAACGTGGTTACTACTATTTAGTGAAGTGGGGCTAGTCATAATCCTCACTATAAAAAGCCCAAGAGGGAAAACTGGCGAGTACCTCAAAGGAAGTTCAATATGCTTTTCAAGGCTGTTGGAAGCTTACAACAAACCGCTGGCGGTTTTTGTAGGTCATGTCACAAAATCAAAGACGGCTGTCGAATTGGTAAATTAGTCACCATCGACGGAGCTGCCCTATACTCGATTGCTATTTAAAAAGGTGCGCGCAGGCGCAGCACCATACAGAACTCTTATGAGTTCCTGCCCTAGAGCAGAAATCCGCATCCGAGTTGGGCGACTTAGAAGGCTAAGACTCGTTATTAGGAGCATTAATGAATTTATTGTTTGAAGGCTTGGGTCTTTCGGAAGAACTCGTTCTCCATCTGGAAACACTAGGCTTTACAGAACCTACTCCCATCCAAGTACAAGCAATTCCGCACTTGCTAGCAGGTCGCGACGTTGTGGGTCAAGCCCAAACTGGAACGGGCAAAACGGCAGCATTCTCGTTGCCCATCTTGGAGCGGATTGATTTAGATGTAACTGCGGTGCAAGCACTGGTGCTGACACCAACTCGCGAATTGGCGATGCAAGTAACTGAAGCCATCCGCGATTTGAGCGGCATTAGTAATGATGGCCCGGTGAAATTAGGTCGCTCTCTACAAGTTTTGACGGTGTACGGTGGTCAGTCGATCGATCGCCAAATGCAGCGCTTGAAACGTGGCGTTCACATTGTGGTCGGTACACCCGGACGTATCTTGGATATGTTGAGCCGGGGAAGCCTGAAACTCGACAGAGTGAAATGGTTGGTTTTGGATGAAGCTGACGAAATGCTGAGCATGGGCTTTATTCAAGATGTGGAAAAAATCTTGGATGCAGCACCAAAAGAACGTCAAACGGCATTTTTCTCGGCGACAATGGAACCTTCCATTCGCAAATTGGTGGCACGGCATTTGTGCAATCCAGTTAACGTCACCGTAGAACAACCAAAAGCAACGCCGAAGCGCATTGGCCAAGGCGTCTACATGATTCCCCGCGGCTGGTCGAAGGCAAGAGCTTTGCAGCCAATTCTAGAAATGGAAGACCCGGAATCGGCGCTGATTTTTGTGCGGACTCGGCAGTCGGCGGCGGAACTCACCAGCCAACTGCAAGCAGCAGGCCACAGCGTTGATGAATATCACGGTAATTTGAACCAAGCACAGCGGGAACGTTTGCTGTCGCGGTTCCGCCAATGTCAGGTGCGCTGGGTAGTGGCGACTGATATTGCAGCCCGCGGTTTGGATGTGGATCACTTGACTCACGTAATTAACTACGATTTACCAGACAGCGTGGAAAGCTACGTTCACCGGATCGGCCGCACGGGCCGGGCTGGTCGGGAAGGAACCGCAATTACGCTGATCCAACCAGTAGACCGACGGAAACTCCGCTTGATCGAACGTCACGTTCGCCAAAGTTTGACGGTGCGAAATATTCCGACGCGGGCGCAAATAGAAGCGCGGCAGTTGGAAAAGATGCAGTCTAAGGTTCGCGAAGCCTTGGCTGGGGAACGGATGGCATCTTTCTTGCCTCTGGTGTCTCAGTTGTCTGAGGAGTATGACTCCCACGCGATCGCCGCTGCTGCTTTGCAAATGGCTTTCGATCAAAGCCGTCCAGCTTGGATGGGTGCGGATTACGCTCAACAAGAAGATCCCCCGATCGCCGAAAATGGTGTGAAGCCGATCTTGATCAAGAAGCGGCCTAAGAATGGTACGGGACCAAGTAACACTGCGTCACCGAGCCTTTCAGGAGCGTCAGGTTCTCCGGTTCCACAAAACTACTAATTTGTAGGTAATTTGTAGGGTGCGCTGCGCGCGCCTTACTTTAAATTTTGGTAGAGATGCGATCGTCGATCGCATCTCTACTTTGTTTCAAGGGTGTGATATCGTTTCAGGTTGTATCGGAATGATTTAACCGCGAAGGTGCTCATGACGCGAAGGAAGAGAAGAGAGAGATTAATAATAGCGAAATTCTGGCTTTTGAGAAAGGAATTCAGCAAGCTTTAAAACGACTAGGTAAGTAAAGATGCAAGTTAGCGATCGGACAATTTCTGTAACTAATTCTACGCTGAAAACGTTATTGGATCGCGATCACAACGCCGCGCTAAACATTTTAGCTAAAGGTTTGATATTAATTCCGGTTGTATCGGAATGATTAAACCACAGAGGACACAGAGGACACAGAGAAAGAGAAGAGAGAAATAATAATTCCGATGTCAACGGATTTGATATGAAGCAATCAGGAATCAATTTAAATACGGCGGGGCACGCCGAAATAAACGCTTGGGGACAGAACAATCTCTACTCAATGGTGGCAACATCAACGAGCAAATTGACTGATTGATCCAAGAATCCTCGTGCTTTCAAGCCGAGGAGTGTCAACTAATCTGGCGGCTGTAAGGAAGTATTTTCCCAAACAACCCGGTTTCTGAGTCCCCATGCGTCCAAGACTGAATATGCTATATTGAAGCCGGGATAGCGAAAAAGTTACAAGCTATAGTTTGGGTTTTATATACCCGACTGGTGCGCCTACCTTTGGTTGGAGCGTATACCGCTAGGTACTTTTAACTATATTGTTTGATTAGCTCAGTTGGTAGAGCGATCGGCTTTCCGAAGTGTCACAGGTTCGAGTCCTGTATCAGCCCCACAAAGTTAGCTCAATTGGTAGAGCGAATTGACTAATAATCAATTTGTAACAGGTTCAAATCCTGTACTTTAAAAAACCCTGGCCCTGGGTACGGGCACTTTGTTAAGGACAAAGCAGCTTAATCGTTTGTGTGAATTACTCTGTAATGCAAGTGTTTGTTAGCAGCCAAGAAGCTAGTGCAACTGTATCTCTCCCTGATTTGAGTGTGTTCCTTCGCGTTGCTTGCATTTGGTTTTCCTGCGGGGATGCTGGATTGGTGGGGCGATCGGCGTATTTGAGCATTACTATTTTTTTCGAGATTACCGAAAGGCGATTTAGCAGAAGTAGTGACAATCTTAATCCAGTCTAGGAGGTGCTTTTGCCCGCATCTGAACTGTAAACACTTGTACTTGCAGAGTTAAAAAAAATATTGTAGTATAAGTATTACAGCTAAATTCCAAAAGGCGATCGATGTTTAAATTAAATCTGCCTCGCTGGTTTCGCTTGCCCAAATTATCTATTAAAATTTCTATGTGGAAAACCTTTTATATCCAACCTAACCAAATCGGAATTTTATATCACCGCAGCGACTTTAAGAAAATTTTGCTTCCCGGTACATACACTTATTTCGGTAGCCATTGGAACATAAAAAGCTACGATCTCAATCAGCCAGAAGCTAAGATTGACAACTTAGAACTGTTGCTAAGAAACCACGGAACAGAATTACAAGAACATCTTTCGATTGTCAGAACCGCATTCAATCAAACAGCTTTAGTTCGTTTGGGTCAAAATTGGCTCAGTATTTTACCGAATCAATTGCGGGCATTTTGGCGCGGTTTTATTGAAGTAGAATCTCATGTTTTCAATTTAGACGAGAGTTTGGAATTGCCTGGTGAGTTTGTGCAAAAAGTGCGATCGCTCACTTTTTTGCAAGGACTGAAAAACTTCCAAGTCTCTGAGTATGAACTAGGTTTGCTGTACGTGCAGAATAATTTTGTACGCCCTCTAGAATCAGGAGAATACACTTTTTGGTCTGTGGATCGAAATGTGGCAGTTAAAACTCTGGATCGAAATATTCCTAATCCTGAATTTCCCCAAGCAAATGTCCTAATTGAAAAACATCCCGATTTTGTAGCAGCCTACTGCGAACTCGTGCAATTACTGGGTCATCAAATTGCGATCGTGCGCGATCGAGGAAAAGTTATTGCTTTTTTGCCACCGACAAGCCGCCAGCTATTTTGGCAAGGTGTTGACGTGGAAATAATCGACATTAATACTGATGTTAATTTAGACCTCCGTTTAATAGCTGAGTTGGTTGCTGGTTCCCCAGAAGCTCTATCAACCTGTGCCAAGTATTTGCATCTTTGTGAAGTTCCAGCACAGCACGTTGGACTATTGTATATAAACCAAGAGTTTCAATCGCAATTGCTACCAGGAATTCATGCTTGGTGGAAGTTTGGGCGCTCTTTTCAAACGGAAGTAATTGATTTGCGCTTACAAAATATTGAGGTATCTGGTCAAGATATCTTGTCAAAGGATAAAGTACCTTTGCGCTTGAATTTGACGGCTGGATACCGCATCCGAGATCCGCTGATGGCAAAAAATGGCTTGTCCGATATTACGGGATTTTTGTACAAGGAATTGCAGTTTGCTTTGCGCGGTGCGGTGGGGGAACAGACTCTGGATGGGTTGTTGGATAGCAAAGGTGCGATCGATCGCAGTATATCTGAATACATCCGCGCTAAAACCACAGATTATGGTATTGAAGTCGATTCTGTGGGTGTCAAAGATATTATTTTACCTGGTGAAATTAAGGCGATTTTGAGCAAGGTTGTGGAAGCGGAAAAATTGGCTCAAGCAAATGGAGTTAGGCGCAGGGAGGAGACTGCTGCTACTCGGAGTATGTTGAATACTGCGAAGGTGATGGAGGATAATCCTGTGGCTTTGCGTTTGAAGGAATTGGAGGTTTTGGAACGGATTGCGGAGAAGATCGACCGGATTCAAGTTAATGGGGGCTTAGATAATATTTTGACGGATTTAATTCGGATGAATCGAGAGTGATAGCAGAAGGAAGAAGATCTAGTGAAGAAGGAACAAGTCACCCGCCCCACCCCCCTAGGGCGTGTTTTCAAACCCAAAGATCCCCCCCAGCCCCCCTTAAAAAGGGGGGGGAAAGAGTCTTTAAGTCCCCCTTTTTAAGGGGGATTTAGGGGGATCTAAATCTTAAGGAGTAG
>NZ_JBGJZU010000040.1:0-53564 GCF_041354475.1 Microcoleus sp. | reverse complement strand
GATGGCTAATCCTGAATTCACGCCTGTAGAGTAGAAGGAGCCGACTCCCTACGTAGAAGCAGGAAGTAAGTTTTAAGTGTCCGAGATGTCATTCTTGTCCGCTTTATGTCAATCTTATGTAGCAGATGGGTCAACCAGTGCCAGGATTAAAAACTTTCCTAGATCCTGGATGCTGGGCTGATTCTTAGATTCAATAGACATCTCCCATAATTGTTGTGGAATAGGCATCCTGCCTGTTTTTGACTGTCTTTTTAGGAGATGTCTATTGTTGGTGTTACCGCCCCTACAGGATATTTATGTCGTTACTTTTTGTTATAAAATAGTCAGGTTAACATATTGAAAATTAGTCAGATGAAATTTACTCCATCCACTGCCAGTACATCTCCTAAAATTAAGCGGGTGGGTGTTGTCGGCGGCGGTCAACTAGCTTGGATGATGGGGTCTGCTGCTAGTAAGCTGGGTATTGAATTGGTGGTGCAAACTCCCCAGGCTACTGACCCGGCAAATTCTATTGCTAGTGATACTGTTTTGGCGGCAATTGATGATGTTAATGCTACCGCTGAATTAGCCACTCGCTCTGATGTTATTACTTTTGAAAATGAGTTTGTGGATTTGGATGGTTTGCGGACACTAGAAAATCAAGGTGTTTTATTTCAGCCTAGTTTGTCCTCTCTAGATCCTTTGTTGGATAAGTACGTGCAGCGCTGTTATTTACAAGATTTGGGTTTACCCACTCCGTCGTTTTGGCAATGGGATTGTAGCCAGGATTTGCCCTTGGATTTTCCCTTGGTTATCAAAGTTCGCCGCCACGGTTATGATGGTCAAGGTACTTTTGTGGTCAAAGATTCAGCGAGTCTGGAGTCGATTTGTATTAACCTCAAAGGTGTAGCTTTGTTGGTGGAAGAGTTTGTGCCTTTCGATCGCGAATTGGCTGTAATTGCAGCTCGATCTGCCAACGGTGAAATTGCCATTTACCCGATCGTAGAAACTCAACAGGAAAATCAGGTTTGTCGTCTGGCGATCGCACCGGCCCGGATTAGTTTGGAGATCGAAGCCCAAGCTTCTGCGATCGCCCGTACTCTCCTCAATAGTTTACAAGCTGTGGGCGTATTCGGCATTGAACTATTTTTAACCGCCGACAATCAACTATTGGTCAATGAAATTGCACCGCGCACTCACAATTCGGGACACTTTACCATCGATGCTTGCAAAACTTCACAATTTGAACAACATTTGCGTGCAGTTTGTCAACTGCCTTTAGGCAATTGCGATTTAATCTCTGCTGGTGCTGTGATGGTAAATTTACTCGGCTATGAATCGGCTGAGTCGGATTATTCAGAAAAACGAAAAAAACTGGCACAAATAGAGGGTGCTTTTGTACATTGGTATGGTAAGAAAGTATCGCGTCCGGGCCGCAAACTGGGTCACGTTACTGTTTTGCTGGATGAGGAAGCGTTGGAGCATGGGCGATCGCCAGCAGAGGCGATCGCTCAAACCATTGAATCTATCTGGAATCCAAATTAGATCGATGGAAGAGTTGCCAAAATCGAGTTAGTTGCTATATATTAAATACAGGTTCTACTGCGACGTTGGTGACTGCCAATAATGTTTTTTTGATCTATAACTCTTAACTCTCGGGAATCAAGATGTTTGGACAGCAGTAAACTGGGCTTGTACCCAGAAACTTTAAGTCCGAGCCAACGGTGCCCACCTGGTAAAATACCAGGTCAAAAGCTGAGGTAAAACGGCGTTGCGGTGAACCCTTAAAAAACATTGATTGAGATAGGCGCTGTGAAATATGGCGAGCCTATTTTTTTGTTGAATTTGTTAAATTTGTTATCGGCTTTAAGTTTAATTTTAAATTAATTGCCGATCGGCCCCTTGCCATTATAGCAACCGCCAAGGTGGTTAAGGCATAACTTTGGGGTAATGGCTCTGCTATTCTCTAAAAAAGACCGATAAGTCTGCCAACATTTACACAACTAAATTAATTCAATGAATCATCATTCAACCATTGCCAATACCGAAGTTGTCCGCCTCATCACCATCCCCATCAGTCACTACTGCGAAAAAGTGCGGTGGGCCCTGGATTTACTAAAAATCCCCTACATAGAAGAAAGACACGTACCAGCTTTTCACCTCTGGGCTACCCGCAAACACGGAGGAAGCAGCGTTCCCATTTTAGTTGCCAAATCTGGGAACTTTATTGATTCAACAGATATTTTGCATTACCTCGATACTCTCAATCCAGAAAGCCACGGTTTGTATCCAAAAGAGCCTGAATTGCGCCGAGAAGTCGAAGAACTTGAAGAGTTATTTGATGCTAGACTGGGAGCAGATACTCGCAATTGGGGATATTTTTATCGATCGGGCGATCGCGAAACAATGCGAACTGGTTGGTGCAGCGGTACGCCTCAACTTGAGCGTCTTGGGTTTGAAATAATCTTTCCGTTCCTTAGCAGTACAATACGGCAACGCTACAACATAACAGTAGATTCCGCAGCCAAGGCGCTGCAAGGAATCCAAGAAATTTTTGAGATTGTCGATCGAAGATTAGCAGGCGGCAAAACCTATTTACTGGGCGATACAATATCCGCAGCAGACATAACTTTTGCAGCGCTAGCAGCTCCGGTTTTACTGCCACCGGAACATCCTGTTATGGTATCAAAAATTGCAGAATTGCCGATCGAAATGGCAGCGGTAATTAAAGAATTGCAGTTAACTGCCGCCGGAGTTTACGCCCTCCGCTTGTATCGAGAGCAGCGCCAAGTTCAGTAATAAACAGTCTCATGGAATGAAAAGTCTCATTGAACCTTTGTAGTCATCAATATCAAAGATAATCTCAATCAGCCGATCGATACAAAGATTGCGATAATCAGGATCGGTCAAGACTCGATCGGCATCTCCAATAGTGACAACGGGCAATGAAGTTGATGTATTTTCTTCACGCATCACTTTCTCTAGAGAATTCTTACCTTTCATACTCCGATTGGCTGTTAGCAAGATCATTTGATTTGTCTGTGCAAACCGCCAAACTACTCTGTCATCACTCGTAACGGATAATGCAACTTCTTCAAAAGTTATAAAGCGAATCGGTAGCAGATCCAGCCAACCAAGGCTAGCAATATTACCTGCTAAAAGTAGAGTATGTCCTTCAAGATTATGATCGACCAGGAAAATCATGCGTGGAGCTCCAACTGAGCTTGATGTTTTGCTTTCTGTGCTTGAAGCTTTTCCCAAGCAGCCTCCATACCTGGTTTAGGTGGCTTTGTGGCAAGTCGGGCAATCAGCTCGCGATTTCGCTCTTCGTAATACTGCCGAAGTTCTTCAGCTTCCTTCAGCACAATTTCATACTCGGCTTGAACTTCAGCGCGATTTGTCTCAATATAGGCTACAGCCGCGTTAATTTGCTCATCGGTTAGATTGAAAAGACCACGGATGAACCTGAGTGGGTATTGGGCAGTCACGTAATCCATCACATCGTAGAGCGTGATGCGCGTTTCTGCGATCGTCAGTCCCCGATCTGTACGAATGATTGCTGACTGTTTGTTGGATGCTGCCGTCACCATGAATTCCCCCTCAATAAGTTATTTTTATTATATCTCATCAGGCATAATTGCGTCCGCAGCCACTCAATTCCTTCGACTATGAAGCTGCGTGTTCTCTCAATATCTTCAGCAGGTGATGGAAACATATAGAGGTAATTTCACTGGTGAACTCTTGAAAGATATCCTGTTCAAATTCATCAGAGATGGCCACTAATCTTAGCCGCTCACCTTTAATAGTCAGAGACCGTAAATCGGGAGGCTGAGGGCTGCAAAAGTGAAATGTGTTCATAATTCTGTAATTTTAGATGTCAACTGCGCCCAACAACCGCAAGAGCCTGCCGATCGGCCCATCCTGAATATATTGCCAGAAATCCAGCTTGCAGAAAGTACCACAAACGTGATACGGTTATAGCTTGTGTCCAAATAACACCAGTCCATGCCAAAACTCAAAACTCGCAAAGCAGCCGCAAAGCGCTTTAGAGCGACCGGCACCGGTAAAATTGTGCGCCGCAAAGCTTACAAAAGCCACTTGCTCTCCCACAAAAGTTCAGCCCGCAAAAGTCGCTTGTCTAAATTGGTCGTCATCGACGAGACCAACGACGATAACGTGCGGTTAATGCTTCCATACTTGTAAAGTTTAACGGTAATCAAAGATGACACGGGTAAAACGCGGTAATGTCGCTAGAGCGCGCCGCAAAAAAATTCTCAAACTAGCCAAGGGATTCCGAGGCGCACAGTCGAAACAGTTCCGCACAGCTAACCAACGGGTGATGCAAGCCCTGCGTAACGGTTATCGCGATCGCAAAAAACGCAAACGCGACTTCCGCCGCCTGTGGATTGCTCGGATCAATGCAGCATCTCGCTTGCACGGCATGAGTTATAGCAAACTCATCGGCAATATGAAGAAAGCAAACATTGAAATCAATCGCAAAATGTTGGCACAAATGGCAATCCTTGACCCCGCAACATTTGGCAAAGTCGTGGAAATGGCCAAGTCAGCCGCATCGTGAAAGCTTGAATAGTTTTCTGAAGGAAGAAATAAGAAGTAAGAAGGATGTAGTTATCTGCCAGAGAAGGAAGACTTCTTAGATAAATCTAGGAGATTGAGACCGCTTTTCCTTCTTTGTTCTTACTTCTAGATTCTTGCTTTTTGAAAGCGCTATCCTGGGTAATTACCTCAGCCATTTCCCGGTTTTTAGTACAAGTTATTCGTCAAATATCAAGGATTGTCATTGCATTCAAATACATAAAAAAATCCAAATACCAACCAAATTTTAAAAGCATGGATAGCAATTTACTCATTATTTACTTGTCTGTCTTGCTACTCATACTAGGCAGTGCTTCCTGGTTTATAGTCAGCCAGATATTCAAAACTCGCAAGCGGGAAATGTCCCTGGAACGCTTAGAAACAAAGCTGACGAAAGAGAAGGGAACAGCCCAGGAATACTACCAATTGGGCAGTATTTATCTAGACAAAAGTCTTTATTCCCAGGCGATATTGCTATTTCAAAAAGCCCTGAAATCCGAAGATTTAGAAGGTGCAGAAAATGCAGCGATAATTTATAACGCTCTCGGTTTTGCACACTTCGGTCAAGAACAGTACGATATAGCAATCCGTTATTACAAAGAAGCCATTAAGTTGCAGCCCGGCTACGTCACATCGATCAATAATTTGGGCCACTCCTACGAGCGTAAAAAATTAGAATCTCAAGCTTTAGAAATGTACGAAGAAGTCCTAAAACACGAGCCAGACAATGCGACGGCAAAACGACGAGTAGAATCTCTTCGCAAACGGTTGGTAAGCTATAGTTAACCCAAGCTTTCAGCAGCAACATACATCCTGTAAACCGGGCTTCATCAAGAAACCGGGTTTTTTGCTATTTGTTTGATAATATTGCCGATACCTAAAACTGGGAGCGATCGAACAAGGTTTACATAGCACAAGTACGTAAATACCGCAATTTGGGAATGTTTACCATGTCATTTGCTAGAAAGTGGTTAAACTTTACTGATGCAGGACTGCAAAAAACCCGGTTTCTGTGAAAAATCGTCGCTCTCTCGCCTGAGATATTGACCGAGAAACCGGGTTTTTGACCCCCTGTGCCTAAGTCCTGTGATGATGGGTTCAGGATTGCTATAGGAACCTCAGAATCGGTCTTTGGATTCTTAAGAATCTCCCCTATTTAGCCTAGGGAATTTGGGAGATTGTCAAATTAAGCAAGATAATTGTAGATGTGGTTTCAGTCTAAGCCACGATCGTAATACAGCGATAAATATCAAGAACAGAGCCGGCCTTCATCCGGTTCTCACATCTCAACGCCTAAGCTTCGCAATAGCTCGATTGGTTGAGAACCCCTCACTATATGATGGATATATTTATTCCTGTTAGCCTGCCTGGTCTACTAATGTAGAGAGAGTTTTTGAGCTATGCAGGGGCGTCGCGATCGCGACGCCCCTGCATAAAATACTGTCAAAATAAAAGCAGTACCTGCCAAGCTGGTTAGTCATCAACAATTGAAGGAGGAAAACGTAGTGACATCAATTCTCGTTGTCGAAGATTCGTGGTTGACTCGCAGGGTAATCTGCAAAATCCTGCGAGCAGAAGGATACGAGACTTGGGAAGCATCGAGTGGCCCAGAAGCTCTGGAACTGCTAGATACTCAGACCCCAAACTGTATGCTTTTGGATCTCCTCATGCCAGACATGGAAGGTAGGGAAGTCTTGCAAGCTATGCGGGAGAAAGGAATTAAAGTTCCTGTGATCGTAATTACCGCAGACATCCAATCCACCACCCGCGAAGAGTGTATGGAACTCGGAGCCCTCACAGTCATTCACAAAATGCCCAACTCCGACGAACTGGTTGGGTGGATCAAAAAAGCTCTCAGTGCCAGCGAGGAGAGCGCCCCATGAAATTGACCGCTCGACAGCTCGATGCTTTGCAGGAACTCGTCAACATCGGGATTGGTCAAGCAGCAGGGATCTTGAACGACATGATTGACTCCCCCATTCGCTTGCAAATCCCCTACCTCCAAATCCTGACTCCCAACGATGTACAAGTACAGTTAGAGCAACACCTCAACGGCGAGCAAATCGCCGCCGTGCAGCTAAAATTCACAGGCTCTTTTGGAGGTATTGCTCAGCTAGTATTTCCTACCAACAGCGCCGCCACCCTCGTGACGATGCTAACTGGGGAAGAAGCCGGAACTCATGACCTAGATTCGGTGAAAATTGGTACGCTAAGTGAAGTGGGAAATATTGTAATCAACGGGGTTATGGGTGCTATCAGCAATGTACTTAAGCAGCGCTTGAACTACTCAATTCCCAATTACACGGAAGGGACGATCGCCACTTTGCTAGTATCTGGCGGCTTGACTGCCGATACAGTAGTTTTATTGGCCCAGACTCGTTTCATTATTGAAAAGCTTCACATTGAAGGAGATATTATCCTCATTTTCAATGTCAGTTCTTTTGATACCTTGTTGGCTGCTATCAATCAACTTGCCGGGGGTCTATGAGCCAGGAGAGCAAAACTATTGAGCAAAAGTTTGGGGTTCTAGACAGCGTACCAGTCGGCGCTTGCCTGCTGCGAGATGATTTTGTGGTTCTGTTTTGGAATACCTGTTTGGAAGACTGGACGAAAATTCCCCGCAGTCAAATGTTGGGTACAAAAATCACAACGCATTTTCCTCATTTAAACCAGCTAAAGTACGCAACTCGCTTTCAGCAAATCTTTGCAGGAGGTCCACCAACAATTTTTTCTTCTCAAATTCACAAACACCTGATTCCGGCAACTTGGCAAGACGGGCAGCAGCGCATCCAGCAAACTACTGTGACGGCTGTGCCGGCCCAAGAGGATGACATCGCAGAATTGGAGATTGGAAAGTTGGTTGTCCAAAATGTTGAGTGGGAAGCAGAAGGTACGATCGAACTCCAAGCCGCTGGAAACAATGTTTTGTTAAATAACTCTCAGTCCGCTATAGCTTCACTGACATGGCCGCCGACCAATTCCCAATCATTCTACGCCCTGTTGGTGATTCAGGACGTCACGGAGCTCACTCACCGGATTCAAGGTTATCGGGCGATGCGGGATCAGGCTTTGGAAGAAGTGAAAGTGCGTCAGCGGGTGGAGGAAGAATTGCGATCGAGCCAGCACTTCATCCAGCAGATTGCTGACGTGGCACCTTATTTACTATATATCTACGACCTGACCGAACAGCGCAACGTTTACGTCAACGGTCAGGCCTTGAAATTGCTGGGCTACACTCCCCAAGAAATTTTAGAGATGGAAACGGCTTTCTGTTTCTGTCTCGTCTACCCAGAGGATTTGCGGACACTGGAAGAGCACCTGGAACAATTTCCCTCGGCCCAGGATGGCAGCATTTTGGAATTGGAGTATCGGCTGCAACATCGATCGGGCCAATGGCGCTGGTTTCGCTGTCGCGACCAAGTTTTTGCGCGCACCACCGAGGGTCAACCCAAACAAATTTTTGGTACTGCTCAAGATATCACGGAATACAAGCGGGCAGAAGAAGCGCTGCGACAGCAGAACGAACGGGAACTGTTGATGGCAACAATTACTCAACACATTCGCCAGTCTTTGGATTTGGACGAAGTGCTGCACACGACTGTGAACGAAGTGCGCCAGTTTCTACAGGCCGATCGAGTGATGATCGTCCGGTTTAATCCCTGTACCGGCAATGCCTGCGCCACGCCGGCAACGGGCGCGGTGACAGTGGAATCTGTAGCTGCTAACTGCCAGCCGATGCTGGGGGAAACCCTGGAAAATTTTTGTTTTGACGAATTTTATTTGGAAGCGTACCAACATCGGGCGATCCGACCAATCGCCGATATCTGCGCCGCCGATTTACCACAATATCAAATTGATTTGCTCGCACAATTTAATGTCAGAGCTTATTTAGTCGTGCCACTGGTGCAAGGGGAGGATTTGTGGGGGCTGCTGATGGCCCACCAGTGCAGCCCCCGACAGTGGATGCAGTTGGAAGTGGAATTACTGTCTTCTCTGGCGGCCCAGTTGGCGATCGCCATCAAGCAAGCAGAACTTTATCAGCAGTTGCAAGAGGCCAACCAAAAGTTAGAACGCTTAGCCACTTTGGACGCACTCACCCAGCTAGCAAACCGTCGCCGGTTCGATCAATATCTGGCAATGGAGTGGCGCAGACAGTCGCGGGAACAGACGCCCCTGTCCCTAATTCTGTGTGATATTGATTCTTTTAAAAGTTATAACGACACCTATGGTCATCCAGGGGGAGACGAATGTTTGCGACAAGTAGCTAGTGCCATTAGCCATGCAGTCGATCGCCCCGCCGATTTAGTGGCTCGGTATGGTGGCGAAGAATTTGCCGTTATTTTGCCCAATACCCACATCCAAGGCGCTGTGAAAGTCGCCGAACACATCAGGGTTAAAATCGCAGCCCTAAAGCTTCCTCACGCTGGTTCCCCCGTGAGTGAGTACGTCACCGTCAGTTTGGGCGTAGCAAGTATGGTTCCGGCATCGGAAGCGGGAGCGGAAATTTTGATTGCCGCCTCGGATCAAGCCCTCTACCAAGCAAAAAGACTTGGGCGCGATCGCATCCAACTCTACCAATCAGACCCTGCTCCTGGCAAGCCGAACGGGACAACCACTCCCATCATCCCTGTAGATTTTTCTATATCCAATAATAATTTACCTTCTCCCACCAGCGCTTGACTTTTACCAGCTATTTGTGAATCAGGAGTTATATCACATCCGGTTGAACCGGAATGATTAAACCGCAGAGGACACAGAGGACACAGAGGAAGAGAACAGAGAGATCAATGATTCCGATGTCAACGGAATTGATCTGATTCCTTCGCAGACTCAATACGGGAGTAATTCTCAACTTGAAATTCTCAAATCTCAAGCGGAAGGCGGGATTGAATGTTAATGTTTTGAATCGTACTCAGCTCACCGTGAATATTTCTTAACAGTTTTAATTGACCTTTTGCTTGCAATTTTAATTCAAAATTCTGGGTGTCTACGGTCGTTTTATAAATGCTTTCTAGCACGTTAATCTGATTAATTATGTGAACCGTTGTGATTTCTTGGCTTTGATAGCTAGTAGAGGCAGTAACGTTATACTCTTGCAGCAAGTCTTCGGAGTTAGTTAAGATAATCCCAAAGATGAGAGAGGCGAATTTTTCAAGATTTTCTAAATTAGTGTCGTACACCTCAATAAAAAACTCTTGCTCAAATTCCCGCATTACAGTTATTTCTTGGCGGCTTTCCTCTGGGTACTGCTTGAGAGATTTTAAGTTTCTCATGCTTTGATCTAGGGTAAACTTACCTAAATAAACACTAATTTGGGGAAAGGGTTCTGAAGGAGATTCCCTTAACTGTTTAGTGGTAAAATGTTGGTCGGACTGAGGAATGTCTGCACTCAGTTCGGTTTTCAGCAGGTTGGCGATCGCCGTCAGTAGCTTATAAATCATAATCAATCAAAATTAGCTTTGACTACTTTGGGGAGAGACTTCTATAGCCGGTGTTTCAGAATCGAGAGCATAAGTATTTTCCGAGGGAGTGTGGATTGTATTGCTGTCAGCTTTGACCAGTTCTTCTTCCAACACTTGAATTGCACCAGCCATGCGGAGTAAAGTATCTCTCACGTTGGCTTGTTTTGCTTCTAAATCCGCTAGGACTTTTTTACCCGATTCGTATTCAGCTTTGAGTTCTTGCAGACGTTGTTGGAGTTGTTGTTTCATAAAGACCTCACGGGAGCTTGGAAACCCAGTGGCTTTAGCCCTGGGAGGAAAAGCGACACGGGATGCTTTAGCGTCCCTTGAATATTCTTGAAATCCATCAGAAAATTGGGCGGAGCGAAGCGCAGGGTTGAAACCCCATCACTTCGGCTTCGATCAGTACGTCGCCTTTTAGGATGGCTTTGTTTGATTCAATAAATTAATTGACTACCTCTTTCGAGGCGGAGGGGTATGGTTGCCCCTCCTTCGGAGATATGGTTGTCTCCAATCCCTTTCGGGTAAAGTTCGCTTCGCCAATGTTATAAGAGCTTGTGCCGGCTGAAAGCACTGTTCCAGTGACCTTAGAACTGTTTAACTAGCAGCGACAGAGCAAGGGACTAGCGTCGCATCCCAGGGTGTCGTGACTCAAATAACGTAGTCAGCTAAGACTTAGGCTGGTCAGAATGGCTTGTTCGATTACTCTTGCAAGCCCCGTCCCTTAAGGGCGGGGTTCCTGACCACAGTTTTACATCAATTACCTACATCATATCGTTTCCGGTTGCATCGGAATGATAGCAACTCTGGACACTCCAAGTGCCCTTCTTCGTGTCAACTTAACCTCAAACCCAGTCAGAGAGTGTTGTTTGACGATTGGGTCCAGATCCCCCGCATTCTTGCCCCCTACTCAACCCCTACTCACACCCTACTCCCTTAAGAAGGGTGGGACAAGATTCCGCTCAAAGTCAACCCCTACTCACACCCTAACCCGATTAATGGTATCGGTCAATCCTGGACGCACTCAACCGAAAAAACCGGGTTTCTCCTTCTCATCCTCAATCTCCAATGACGCAATTACCTTAAGAAATCGGGTTTTTGTCTCCATGACTATCAGTAATTCCAGGGAATTTCTAGATCGTGAGTGCCAATTTCGCGGAAATGAATAATGCTATTTTGCTTGCTCATATCAATTTTGACACTAAGATAGGTCGTGAGATTACTGGTTTTCGGAATCAGATCTGCCGGGATACGAGCGGCAATATATCGCTGATAAAATTTGCTGTTCCAATGGCGGGCGAATGGGTTATCGTAAGTTCCCAGGAACCTTTCAATGGGATTTCCGTTGACAGTAATGCCAGAGTGCATACAACCATTCCAGTCATTGTTATGTTCGACAAGATAGAGCAACTTGTCACGTCCAGACGGTACGACTGGAACTTTCAATTCCAAATTCGTCTTGGACGGAATCATGGCGAGTACATCACTTTTCCAATTCTCTGAGTTCCAGGTTGTGGCATTACCGCCATTAACTGCCCAGTGGTATCCGACTGCTGATTGAGTTGCATGACTCCAAGGGTTTTTGCTGAATGCTAACCCAGAAAGCCACAAACTACTATTAGTATTAGGCTTAGAAATCAGCGCGAGTTTCCGAGTTTCTCCCGCCGGCAGTGGGGCGAGATTTGTCCCGATCGCGATCGGCAGCCATTGATGAAAATTGGAGTAACTATCACTGAGGGAGCCGTCGGGACAGTAGCAATTTGTGGATCTGTATCCACCAGTCCACATTCCGAGTTCTTCGGTTTTTTTGTTGTCTTTATCTAGCAAATATGCCTTGATCGCGTTCCAGCGATCGCCCCCCAGCACCCTTACCCAGACGGTATTGTAGCCATCGGGAATGTTGACAACAGCACCGTTTCCGTCCGTCTCATTGTTACCTCCGTAGGCAATAATGGGACGATCATTCCACAGGTTTTTTGGGGTGTAGCTTGTATCTTCGTAGTATGATGGGTTTCCTAGTTTCGCGATCGCCCCTGCATTTCTGGCCGCAAAAATATCTTGATAAACAATTGGTTCAGTCGGATACATCCGGTGTCGGAGTGGGTTACTAGACTCAACATTTTTGGCTCGAATGCTACCGTTAACCTCTAATGTCGCCCCTGGATTTGTTGTGCCAATGCCAACATTACCGCGATCGTTAATACAGAGAACGCTCCGACTGTCTCGATCGAGAAAATTAACTAAAGTAGCATCACCAGTTTGATCGATATCCGAGCGGAAAGTTAGCGTTCCCCAACTTTTAATTTGCCCTGAATCAATGCGGAAATCTCCATTTTGAATGTGCAGCTTGTCACTGGGAGATGTCGTACCCAAGCCTATCTTACCATCCACTATCAAATTTTGGGTGACTTTTAAAGCAGTTTGCACCTGAAGAGAACCGGAGGAATGTCCCGATCTGATTGTACCAAAAACGGTAACAGTATCTCCATCATCATTACCGAGTTCGACGTTTCCTTCCATTTTTTCGGTGCTTTTGGAAATTACATTTCCAACTACGGTAAGATTGCCGTAAACTCGCAAATCTTTGGCTTGAAAATCTTTGGTTTCACTGCCTTGCACTACACTATTGACATAGTTTTTTGTAGCTGTGTCTAAGGTAGTTACAGTTTTTTCCACATAGGTTTTGACAGTTGTATCTAATTTTGTTACAGCCGTATCTACATAATTTTTGATCGCTTTTTGGGTAGAAACAATACTATCGCTATTATTGCTCAGACTATCATCAGCAGAAAACTGATTGACGGCTACTCCTTCTGCTAGTTTGAGAGCTCCTTTGATTTCTAAGGGAGTGCTGGTGGTTGGGGCGATCGCGCTTACAGTCAAAGCTTGGGCTATGGTGAGGGGGCCTTGTAAAGATTCTGGTCCTTCTCGGTTGATTTTGGACGTTTCTAGCCGGACGATTTCCTGCATGGCTGCATTCCAGTCTGCCGATCGAACTGGATCGCCTGTTTTTTTGACTTCGGGTGTGAATTTACCGTTGTTGTTTGTCATTGATTTATCACTGAACGAAGATCCGAGTATTTTTGACCGATGGTTTAGAGACTTCACGGACGGGTTAGTTTTCAGTTTTTCCTAGTTCTTTTTCCAGGCTTGAATAGCTCCCACAATCGGGAGTCAAATATTGCTAACAAGAGTAATTTTTCAATCAATTTTTAAGTGTTTCCTCTGAGGGTATTACTGTTTTATGATGTAAGCAAGTACATAAAAAGGAGGCATATTTTCATGTGCTTGATTTCCACCTTGAGATCTTATAGTTATATTGGTTGTTACTGTGTTTGTATCTTTACGGATGGTATCTGCTGCACCTCTATCTCCTTTAGATAGCTCTGAGCTATTATTGTTATCGTCAGTGCCAGCCTCTTGCCTGCTTGCAGACCAGTTATGATAGTGGCCAGGATCATTAATATCATGACTGTGACTGGGCATTTCATTTAGAGTAAGCTGATACTTTTCTACTCCTCCTGTGTTATGAATTATGCGATTGGTAAGTCCTGTTCCCTGTCCACTACCCAGCACAAAACGCCCTCTTAAGTCTGGTGTACTATTATTCCCATCGCACAAAGCCCAGCCACCAGGAATTTGATCTACTGGCCCCGACCACATCAGAATCATGCCTTTAACAACAACACTCTGAACCGCACTGTTTAAGGTTGTTACAGCCCTATCTACATAAGTTTTTACCGCTTTTTGAGTCGGAACAATAGTATCTCTATTATTGCTGAGACTCTCATCACTAGAAAACTGATTGACAGCCACTCCATCGGCCAACTTCAACGCGCCTTTAACTTCTAATTGAATGCTGGTAATAGTTGTCGTATCAACTGCTAATGCCGATTCGATCGTCAGAGGCCCCTCTAAAGAATCCCCGCCCTTGCGGTTAACTTTCGCACTCTCTAAGCGGACTGTTTCCTGCATTCCCGCATTCCATTCATCAGACAAAATTAAATCGCCTGGTTTTTTATGTTGGGGAGCAAATTTGCCGTTATTGGTAGTCATTATTTTTACCTATGCTGAATTTTTGAATCGCCAATTTAAAAAATGATTTCCCAAACTAAAGTCAGCTTGAAATCAGCCGTTTTAGTAATGTTGGGAAATACGACTCGATTGTACATAATTCCACCTTGGGCGCTATTAAATAGTCCGGCTTCAGTCAAAGCTAGCGGTTGATTGGGGGGTTCGGCAAAGTCTAAGTCAACGCACAATCTCACCTTGCGATTTTTTTGTCTGACGGTTCCGCTTTCAACTTTAATCGGGATTTCATCGGCATCGCTTAAATCTCTGGCAAGATCCAGGGGTTTGACTTCTTTGCGAAATACTTCTTTTTGCAATGCGGTATCTTCAACTGGATTCACCGGATTACTCCCAGTACCGATCGCCAAATAACGGATCGGCTCGATTTTTTGATTTAAAAACATTTTCGCAACTAAATCTCGTCCGCTATAGACGATGAAATTATTGGCTTTAACTTCATCGACAAGTTCACCTGCGGGATTAAATTGTTGGATAATCAATCGTCCTTTCATGTCCATTGCATCAGCCATTTTCATAGTTTTAGTTTCCTCAATTGCTAGTTATTCAAAGCCGTTACCTGAGTCGAAATCGGTATAATCAAATACACCGGAGATTAAGAAATTATCGGTCATTTCATGGTAATTTTCGTCAGGGGCGGGAGGTGGGATAGAGGGAAAGCGATCGCCATAGTCAAATATAGCATAATCAAACACTCCAGTAGTTAATAATTTCTCACTCATTTCGTGTCTAATGCCGTCGGGATAGGGAACTTTTAAGCCCAGAAGATTAAATTTTTCTTCGGCTATGTGAGTTTCCAGAAAAGGCGATCGCACGACGGTTAACCTGAGTTGTAAATCATGGGTTTCTCGGAAAACTTTTTCATAATTAATCAGGGCCAAAACACCGGCACCTTTCACATGATTAATGATATTACCAATTTGGTGTCGCGGATGGTCTGACGCTTCACCAAATTTATCAGAATATCCGGGAATATCCCAAGGAATTGTCACTTCAAACATCCCAGGATTAAGTTTGTAAATTCGCATCTCTAAATGGATGGCGACTTCAGCAAAACCTAGGGTACTGGAATCAAACTTTTGCCGATCGAATAAACCGACAGGATAATCCCCGATAATTTGGGCTTCAAAGCGCCACCTAGAGTTACTGATTGGTAGTAAGGGCGTGTTTTCTTGAGTGTGAAAAGGTTGTCCATTGACTAAGACGGTATTCCCTCGAAATAATAACTTATCACCCGATTTTATCCTGCCTTGGTAGCAGATAAAATTTCCAGTATCGAGATGAACTATTCGGGGATTATACAACCCTTCCACAGGTAAAGTTGGTGGAACTTCTAAGAAAATTTCGATTTCGGATGGTTGGGGGTTGAGGCTGGCGGCGACAAACTCTTCAAACAACCTTAAAGGATAGTGATAGGCGACTATACCGAAGGAAGTATTCGGAGGACGTATCCAGGTTTTTTCCGGGTCAAATTCTTCGATCCGAATTTGCTTTTTGGCCGCTAAAGCAGCCTCTGAATCGCCTAAAATACCCAAGTTAGCTGCGACTAAATCAAGAATCCCTTGACGAGTGGCAGCACCTTGCCGCAAAATCGCGATAATCCCTTTCAGTCTTTCCCGATAAGGGGCATAACTTTTTTCTAGTTCCCTGGGATAAGTGGCTTCTAACAGCAGGCGATTTTGTTTGATGCGATTGGTAGTATCTAGGGGATCATTTTCGGGTTTGTAGGATTCTAAAAAGCGATTTAGTTCGGCAATTAAGGCTTGTTCAACTTCACCTTTTGATGGAATGTTGCTAGACTCAATATATTCGGGATAGGCTGCTTCTAATAGGAGTCGGTGCAGTCGTTGGCGATCGTCGTGATTAGTGGGGGCTGCTATGAGTTGCTTAACGCTTTCCAGCAGTAGTATACTCTTAAAGTATGCCTTATTTTTGGCGTAAAAATCTGGTTTTGTGAGTTGCTGGTTTAGTAGTGTTAAGAGTATTTCTTGTAGGGGTTGGGGTACGGATTCGCTACCGTCATATAGGCTTAAAAGTTGTTGGCTTTCAGAATTTAGTTGAGAGTGGAGATACTTACTGACAGGATGTTGGGCGACGAGAATTGAAATTGCTAATTGGGGTAGATTTTTAAATGAATTTTGGTGAAAATTTGGCTGAGTTACTTGGTAGCGATCGAGTATTTGGTTAGTTTCAATAGTCAGCTTTTTGCGTAACTCTTGGGATACTATGTCGGTATTTGCTTGCAGTTTCGCGACGAAACTATCAACATTTTTGATCGAACCGATGCTAAAGCGATCGCTAACCTGAATCAGTTGAGATGTACCACCCAAGGCTTCTAAATAGATGGTAAGTAATTTATCTAAATCGCCTTTTCGCTGACCAATAAAACCTTGAGAACCTTCATTAGTAGCGGTATCTACGTGATGGGCGTGCATCACATCCAATAAGTCAGTTTCTGCTTGTTCGATGATGTAGCCAAAAACATCGATAAATTGATATAGCACACTTTCGACATTTTGGGTGTCGTAAAAGTGCGGTAAGCGACTGGCGATGTTGAGGGTTTTACCGAGTTTTTCCATGACAATTAACCTCCGGTAATTTCCACGATAATTTGTAGGTTATCCCCGCTGAGATTGAGGGGTTCTAGTTGGGCGCGTTCCATAATCCGCATGGGGATATCCTGCTGGGTGAAAATGCTTTCCCGCGCCGTAAGTTCTAAAGTATCTAGGGTATAATCTGCCCCCCGCAGAAAAATCCGGGTAACATCAATGAGTTGTGCTTTGTTGTCACCGTCAGGAATCAAGGTTTGCAAGGTGGCTAGGGAAAGATTGTTAGCCCGATCGCGAATTAATGATAGCAAGTTAGTTCGCAATTGCTCGTAGTCGAGATTTTCGCCCAGATTCAAACTCGGCAACTGTTGGGTAAAACCTGCGGTAAACAGACTGGTTAAAGTCTCTTTCATGGCGGTTTTTAGCTGTTCTGGATTGATATTTTCCGGTGGTAATCCGGTGGTATTCAGTCTCAGTTTTAACTTGCTAATGGCGATCGGCACTACCTGGACATCACTATCGATCGCAAAATCAGTGGCTAACTGGGTTTTTTCAAATGGTTCCACCCGAATTTCTTTTTTCTGAACATCTAGGCGATCGCGAGCATTTTCTAAATCTAATACCTGAAAATCTCCTAATTTCCAATTAACATCAAGCACCGATTCAACGTCAAGTGCCCGATTGACAAATTTGTCAATTTCGATATTTTCTTCCGGCTTTAGCTGTTCGAGATAATCGCTCAATTCTTGTCTGACTTTGGTTAATACTGTCTGTTTTTCCAAAGCAGTGATGGTAAGCGGCAATATCAGTTTAATCGCACCACTAATTCTCAGGAAATTAGAGAATATAAAAGTTTTTCCTAGCTTGCCTTTTTCAACAAAACTCACCTCTACTGTTTGGCCATCAAAACTCATTTTGGGATTCCATAAATGGGGATTCAGCCACACTTCGACTTCGGCATTTAGTTGAGCTTTAATCGCACTGACACTAATACTTTCACCCACCAATAGACGCTGGAAATAGGTTTGCAGTGTTTCGAGGAAAGTATTGTGAGTTTCCTGGGTTAAACTTGTGGCTTTTACTTGCACATCTACAGTTAAAGATTTAATTTCCGAAGCAACGCGGATGGATTTAACAGTGAACTTTTCCAGAATATCTGCTTCCAATCGCTTCACAGTCTTCACAGTGGAAGCATAGGAATCGACTTCTGGTTTTTTCCCTACTTGGCGCGTCGTTTTCAGAGCAAAATCTAATAAATCGCTGACGTTTTGACAGTCTAAAATTTTGCGAGTAAGTTGGGATATCAACAGCGGTTGTCCCATTTTCTGAGTTTTGAGGTGGGTGGCGATCGCCTTTTCTACCTGTTCCTCAATTTGTATCCTTTCCGCAGCAGATATCCGCAAATTTGAATTTAATTCAATGCGGAAAACACCATCAATTTCAATGGCATTCGCTGGCTTTAAAATCGCATAAATTCCCGCAGCCCTTACCCGTTCAATCTCCTGTTTGATTTGGCTAATTTTATTGGTATCTTCAAAGTCTATCCCATCGACGAATACTTCAATAACACCAAACTCCCGCAACTCGATCGGTTCACTATTACTGAGATTAAAACTAATATCCTTGCGTAATGGTTCCCACTGCGTAGTATAACTTTGGTTTAATTCTCCGGCTTTTCCCGGTATCAATGCTTGAACACTCACTTCTACCGTTTCACCGGTAAAATTGATGCTTTCCGTTGTAGCAAATTGTTTTCTAGTAGTGGTTTCCAGAACAATAGTTAATTCTGTCCCTCTAGGAATGCGAAGGGGCAATTTGTCCGCTGATACTGGCGTACTAGACAGACTGACTTTTCCTTTCGCATTATGAAAGTTTTCTCTAACCTTAACTTCCCTAACTCCCGGTAAACTCAACAGGGCATTTTCAATCGATGTCGTATTGGCATTACTAGCAGCAATCAAAGCTTTTTTAGCCCGTTCCCGCAGTTGTTCGTCTGTCTCCCGCAGCTTACCAGTAAAGACAATTGCTTCGGGATTATCAACTGTTTTCACCCCCGGTATCGGCTGGGGCATGATTTTTACAGTTCCGGCTTTTGTAACTTCTGTTTCTCCTGGCTGTATGGCTTGTACCCGCACTTTGATCGATGTTTCCGTGGGGGGAATAATTTGCGCTTCAATGGTTTTGTAAGCTTTTTTCGGGGATTCTTCCGTATCTTCTGTGGTGACTAATGTTCCGATGGGAATCGTGATATTTTCATCCAGTCCCAAATCGCGATCGAAAGTAACTATTCCGGTAGCATAATCTGGTTCGCCGCGTTTAATCCCTAAAATCGCGACTACTTTATCTAGATCCACTTCTTCGGCGGTATCCACATAAGCAGATAGGTAAACCCGCTGCATTTGTTCGTACAAAATCGCCATTTCATAAGCGAAGGATTCGTACAGGGTGCGAACCACACTTCCGGTTTGAAAGTCGCTGACGGTGGAGACGGTGCGATCGCGCATCGCCTCAAATATTTGGGTAAAATTCTTCTGTTCAAAAACCATAATCAAACTTCTTAATTTCCAACTATCGATATATTCAGAGTCAGCGGTGTATCTAAATCTACCACTTTTACGATGATTTTAGCTTTTAAAGTGTTAGGGTCTTTCAATCGAGATGGCGGTTCAAAAACAATATCAATTATCTCATCTATTCTGCTTTCTTGATGCAAACATTCCCGGATATAAATATTGGCTAAACCTTGGGTTTTTATGTTGTTTAGTTCGCCCACCAACAGATATAAGCGCGAACCATAATCGGGATGTCCTAAACTAGCTAGTTCTCCTTTGCGGGTATAAAGTCGATTTAAAATCGCTTGACTTAAATTATCTATTTCCGTTACCGTTGCTAAGTCACGATTCTCGGCTTCTAAATCTACGTTGTTCCAATCGGCAATTCTGAGCAATTGACGATTCTGCGATTCTAAATCTCTGGAGTAGAGAGTTAGTTTTAAATCGAACTTTTGTAAATCATCATCCATAATTTATCACGATTTTTTGATTTGTTCTATAGTTGCTTGAGAAAACGTTACATCGGCTTGACTCAAGTCAACTTTTCCGGTGATTTTAACATTCCCAGCGATCGCTAAATTACCAGAAATTTGAATAGGTTTCTCATTCTGACTAGATAACTGAATGTCACCATCGGCAATTTTGATAATAGTACCACCAAAGCTAACTGTAATCGATCGCTCTGTCACCTCGATCGATCTTTTGCCATCATGTTCAACAGCAAAATTACCTTGAGCCACAATCCGATTCTTAGTCACCAAAGAAATCCCATCTTTTTGGTCTAAGCAAATCTTAGCATGACCGGACTTTTGGGGATCTGGACAAGTTTCATCAGTCCCCTGACAAAAACCCTTAGCATGGGGTTTTTCTACCCGACTCGGCATATCGTTGGGACAGATAAAAATCTCTAAATATAAAGGATCGGCATTGGGCTTTTCCTGAATCGTTTGACTCCCTGTATCATAAACATAATCGCTATTAGCACCTTTAATTCTGACCATATTCTTAATATTTCGGGTGGAAAGTTGACTGAACAAACGAGCATAGGACTAAGGCAAAAAAACCCGGTTTCTTAGAAAAATAGTAGATCTCCACCAGAGATATCCAGGCAGAAACCGGGTTTTTGGCCCCGCCTGCGTCCAGGAATGGAGCAATTAACCGACTTGAGTATTTCTAGCTTTGGCTTGAATAGAATTAATCTTTTCAGTTGGGACCATCACCGGACAAGGCGCACCTAAATTCCCCATGTGAGTGTGCATACTGAGAATAATATCATCACCATCGCCCACTGCATTAGCTAATAATCGGCCGCCAACTTGGATCGAACCGGTCGCAGCATCACCAATTTTAATGCTACCCATACTTTTGACAGTGACATTGTTACTAGCAGCGTCAATAGTAATGCCCCCAGCTTCGATTTTAATTTTGCAAGTACCATTATCAATGGTAATGTTGCCACCACTCAAAACTACTTTACATTGTTCATTTTTGAGCGTAGCATCTCCCCCCTCTAAAGTTAAATGACATTTCTCATTGGTCAGATCAATTTTATCATCATTAACCGTAATTACGTGCTTTTCATTTTTGCTAGTGACGGTAATTGCTCCCTCTTTATCAATTTTTAAACTCCCCCCTTTTTCTCGATCGTGTTGCAGCAAAAATTCCTTTTCTTTATTGACTGGAGGTTGGTCTTCATCATTATACAACCGCCCAATAATTATCGGAGCATTAATATCGCCTCCAATAAAAGTCACCAAGACTAAATCCCCCACATTGGGAATATTCGCCAGTCCAATATGGGGCGTAACAGTTGGGACTTTCCGCAATTCAAAATCTTTGCCATCGGGCTGCTTTTTATTCTTCAATTTTACCGAGCATTGGTAGTTATCTTTATCGCTATCCGAAGCATGGGGAAATATTGCCGTCACGATGCCAAGTTCGGTAGTATAAATTTTTTGTGCTTCTTGCTGGGCAACTTTTTGCATTACCCCAATAATTGAATCCATTATTTTTCCTCCCAATCAATCGTGGTTAAAAAACCCTGATGGCGGTTCAGGATATGCTTAATTCCAGTTACTTTAAAACTGCCATTTTGCTTGCTAATGGGCATTTTTGTGATTTGGATACCATCGCCTAATTTGACATTGGCTGCACCCATCGCCATAATCTGTCCCCGTTGCTTTTGTTTCAGATGACTTAGCACCCCCCGTGCAATACTTTGAGCAACAGCTTGGCTGCGTGCGGTGGGATCGGCCATTCGCAGAAGGTTTCCACCCGCACCCGCCGTGGCTTTCACTTCGTTTTTAGTCAACCAAGAATAAGCCTGTTCTCCTTGTCCTTGACTGGCTGGACTTTCTCCATAAATTTCTACTTTTTCGATGCCTTTTTGGGGTTGTTTTGAGCAGTATTTGAGCAAATCTTCACCGTAAGTAAAAGTATGAGTTATAGCCGGACTGTACTGGGAAAAAACGGCCCGATCGCGATCGTTAGCATAAACATCAAAACCGCATTGTTTAGCTAAGTTATACAAGCAATCGGCAGCATTTTGGCGATCGCCCACCGTATAAACCGAAAATTTAATCCCATTCTCAACTTTACCAATAGCCAACTTCGCTTGTCTGAGAATATCTTTAACAATATCCCCCCCATGAGATTTTTCATAAACCCGATTCAATCGCAGCAAAGTTAAATCAGTAAAAGCACTAGCCGCCTCAATCTGAACGCGATCGATTTCCCAATCTACACAAGTCACTCTACCTGTAAATACTAAGGTAGTTTGTTTTTCGTAACCGATTTCTATAGATACCGGATCTTTGGGAGAAACCTCCACATTTTTCGGGATACCTAACACAATCCGACAAGTGTTGACGGGAATATGCAAAGAAGCTTGCGATCGCAAATCGAGTAACAGCGTTCCATCGTTCGCCGTGTAGGTAGTTCTGCCGAGTTTGATTTTGTAACTAATCTTTAACATCAAAATCACCCCTATACTGGTAAAGCATTTAACAGCAGATTGCAGGTTTATGAAGTACATCCCAGAGCGAGCGATCCCCGTAGGGAAACGGCAATGCTCATTGGTGTCAACTTAAGGTAAAACCGATAGTCCGACAGACAGGGGTTGAAACCCCTGTCTCAAAGCTAAAGTCCTCTTAAGAGGACTGAGAAAAACACTTTTCAACTCATTAGTCCTCTTTTAGAGGACTTTCGCTATTAGACAGGGGTTTCAACCCCTGGCGGACTACCGGGCGGTTGGGAGGACTGGTGGACTAAAAGCTTAAGTTGACACTAATGGGCGAAAGCCTTTGTCCCTACTTTAACATCAAAATCACCCCTATACAGGTAAAGCATTTAACAGGCGATCGAAAGCTTCCTCCACATCTTCTAACCCAATATTGAGTTCACTTTTTAGCTGTTCCAGCCTCGCCCTTAAGTCTTTAAACAACTTATTAATTGCCTCCCGTAGGGCTTCAGTTTTCTTGACAACTTTCTGATACTGACCGTCGAGGCTACTGGCGACAGCACCCAGAAGATCGTGGAACAATTGAATAATCTTAGCGTGCAATTTATCCAATTCATCGACAATATTTTGCGGATAAATTTCTGCTAATTGCTGCTGGAGATAGGGAAAAATTGACTCAACATTCATCACCAATTCCCCGGTATAATTCGATTCTATCAACACCCGGTTGAAGTGAACAATATTATTTCGATAGTCACCTTGAGATAACTTCTGCGCTTCAGGGGAGAGTTGTATTCCCTGTAATTGCTCTGGTTTATAGAGGTTTTCATCCAACAGTAAGCGATTCAAATCCCGAATTATTGCTACTTTTGTGCCGGGGGAGTTGACAGCAAGCAAAGACTGAGTATTCGCAGTCAATTGAGATTTGATATAAACAGTCAGACTGTCTTGAGATTCCCGCAGTTTTTCCAGAAACTTATCAAAATTGATAAAATCGCTGTCTTCAAAACTATTGAGGATTCGGTGCGGGCTGAGGGATTTTACAGTCTCCAAAACATTGTTATAGGTTCCTTGCAATGCCGTCACCACTTCGCTAACTAGACTATTAATTACAGCTTTCACTGCATTAATAGCATCGCGGATTTGAGCGCCTAAATTCGTGGCAATATTGCTCAAAATATTTGCTAATCTTCCTGGTGCTTCTGACAATTTTTGAATCACCAGTTTGATATCACCAAGCACGGAACGAGGTTGTGCTAGTAAATTATCTAGGGAATTGAGCAGGTTTTTGATCGGATTAATCAGTTGTCGATCCAATTCCTCTGGTAAGAATTGTTTGAAACTGGTAAGCATCTGCTCGGTATTAAAGTTTTGAATCACTTCAATACTTTCGGGTTTATTTGGTTTGAGGCGATCGCCATTTGTTGTCAGCAATTGCTCCACTCGTTCATAAACCGACTGCGGATTGGTGGTGTTGATGCCATCATAAAGTCTTTGTAGGCGATCGCGCAAATCTTGATAATCCACCGCCAATTCTGCTTGGGGACTAAATTTAGCCAAAGTCAATTGCTTTGCTTTCCACAGCGCCTGCACTTCTTCCATCACCGGAGCATATTCGCTGACAGCCGCTTGCAAACTGCTCAAATCAAAACCAACATTCGGGTTTTTCTGAATTTTCACATAATCTGTAATTGCCTGTTTCAATCCTCCTACAGATACCGTTAACTGCTCTGTACCCATCGCATTAACTCGCTCCACCACGCGATCGCGCAGAGATTCAATTTGCTTAATTTTGTCAGCAAAACTATAGCTCAAAATACTTTCTAAAGTTAGCCAAAAATCCGATTGCACCACATCTGCCAAACCCACACTCGCCATCAACTTATCAACTTGATTCAATCCCTCATTCACTTTTGCTACTAAAGCTTCTACCGGAATCTCATCCAAATTTTTAGTCACAATTGCCAACTGCTCGTTCAGAAAATCAGTAATCCTATCTGGAGACAAAGATTCAATAATTTGCACCAGTTTTTGATAAAGCTCATCTAACTTATCAACTAACTGCTGAGGATCGATCGCATCCAGCTTCCCAAGCATTTCATCATAAAAATCCTTAACTGGTTTCAGCAAAATCGAAGGTTTGTACTCATCAATTTTCGCTACCACCGTATCTAGAGAAGGCTTGACAACTTTTTCAATTAAACTTCCCGGTTGAAAAGATTGAATTTTTGCATCAATGTTATCAACTTCTCCCTGAATCAATCCTACCAAGTCTTCTATCGGCTCCAGAATTTCTGCAAAAGCCAAGTTCAATTCTGGATTGACAATCCCCGGTACATCCACCTCTTTAATAATTGTCGTCCCCACTTTCAGAGCAACTTTAGTTGGGGTACTAAGCTTAGCCGCATCAATCCCGCGCAACTTAGTTTCTAGATCGCCAGTTTTATCAACTACCGCCTTAAATGCAGGTTTAAGTGATACTTTTCCTAAGTTATCAGTAATCAATTTAATCCCACTTTCTGCCTCTTTGAGACTGTGTTCTACCAGGGGATTATCTAAGACTTGCGTAACTTTATCGAGTAATTGATTGATTTTATCCTCTAAAGCTTGCCTGTTAAGATTAGTTTCAATTTTGGTGTTTAATCCCCCGATACTGCTTCTTACTTCCTCCGTTGTTTTGTGAATTTCCACCGAAATTTTATTAATATTATTGACCACAAATGTTGAGGCTTCGTTGCAACTCCGCTTTAGAGGTTTAACCAACTCCATTGATTCCGCGCAAATTTTGTCAATGAAATCTTTAATTTCCCGGATTGCATCAGACAGAAAACTTTTGATTTGACTTAAAACGTCCTTACCTTTGTCGATCGCCTGAGCAATGGCTGTAGTCGCTTGTCTGGCCAATTCCTCCGCCTTGCTAATAGCAGTATCAATCAGTTGGGGAATTTTTTGGGTAAACTGTCGCAGTTTAGCCGTAATCTCTGCAACTTTTTGATTAATCGTGTCGATATAACCTTGAAGCTGATTAAATAGCGGCACTAAGGAAAGCGTATTTTCATCGCTTGCTGCCCTTTGCGAAAGTTGAACTAAAGCAGTATTGAAACTCTCGATGGTGAAATTATTTAAATTAGCGATCGCCCTTTTAATTCTCGCTTCATTTTCCTCAATATTTCGAGAAAGTTTCCTGGTTTTTTGACGCAACTCTGCCATCGATAATTTGTCGAGTTTGTTGGGATTTTCCAACTGGTTCAGAATAGCTTGATATTCACCCAAATATTCACGACGCTGATGAATATTCGTTTCAATACTCTTAATCGCCTGGGAAGGAAGTTGTTGGCTTAAGGATAAAACTTGAGCTGTAAAAAGGCTGGTTAAACTAGCCGAACCCAGTTGACTGAGTAATTCATCAGGATTAGATAGTTGATCGAGTAATTTCTGAAACACCTTTAACAAAGCATTAAATGTCCGCACTGGCAACATTTGAGCCTTACTCAGAAATTCGTTAAACTCACTAAATATCGAGTTAGCAACAGGTGGCAAATCGCCAAGGCTGATACTGAAGCTCAAATCTTCAGTCAAACTGACAATTGTTGATTTAACTTCACCCACCAAATCTATATTTTGAAAAGTATCAGCACTAGGAAGCGGAATAGCTGCGGATAAACTTGCCAAATTCAGCGTAGTGAGTTGATGGAATTTAGTAGTTACTTCTGCTTTCAGTTCATTGGCTGACAAAGGAACTGATGAAATGGTCTTTTCTATATTGCTTAAATCTAATTTTGGCAGATTTATGCCCTTTTTGAATTCATCAAAATCTGGGAGGTGCGGTGTTACTTTACCCAGAATAGTTTCCGGGTGACTAAGTTGATTTGTGAAATCAGCCAATGCAGCTTCAGGGTTAATGGAATTTAAATCTTCTAATAGAGAGAGTGCCATAAATTTAATTCCCAAGGTAAAGATGAAATGTTTGTTTTTTTGAGCAAATTTCCAGGATTTCGGGGAACAATTGAAATCAAACAGGTTGCTGGTATTTACTACTAGGTCTATTTGAATATAGCAATCCTAAATCATTTGTGAATTTCTTACTCCCTCCCCTTAATAAGGGGAGGGTTGGGGTGGGGTAAAAACTTTACGACTCATTTAGGACTGCTATATTTCAGCACTAAATGTTAAAAAGTGCTTTCAATCCAGCAGTCGCTTGGCCAAAGTTTTTAGTGGCTTCTTTCACAGGTTCTAAACCTGTTTTCAAAGGTGCGATCGGGTTAGTAATTTCTGGCAAATTCCCCATTTGCAAAGCATCAGTCAGACTCACAACATCCATCAGTTTAGCAGCATCAAGCTTAATTTTTTGATCTAGATTAGAAACTCCTGGGGATGCAATGGGTTTGGGAGGTTCAACATACTCTTGAACAATCAGTCGATAGCTAAATTCATCGGGCGATCGCGCAAGTTGCCACACTTCCATTTTTTCTAATACAACTTGGCTAAAATAGGCTTGACCGACTATTTCCGCCACAAAGTCAACGGCTTTTCGCTGTTTGTGGATTTTTCGCAGAAAATCTAAATCATCCCCTGCTTTTTGTCCGTAAAAAATTCCGCTAATTTCCAATTGTACCGAATCCCTTCCCAAATCTTGCACCAGATTTCCCAATTTACCAGGAATCCGATGAGTCACCCAATCCGCTTGTTCTAGGGTGACAATTTTATGCACTTTATTGAGTTCAACTTTTCCTAATTTGATGGCCATAATTACTCCCCATAAAATCGGCGATATTCTCGATTTATTTCTTGGGCGATCGCCTCTAAAATTGTCTCCATCTCTAGTTCGGGATGGCGATCGCTATGCAAAGATGCTTCTACCATAGCGTACCTATTTCTACTATCATCAGCTATTTTCGTCCTATTTTCCACCTCACTCTCTTGTGGTTCCAGCCATCCACCCTTGGCTTTTACTTCTTCGTAAACTTCCGAAACATCACTCATCTTTTCCGATTTTTCCATCTCATAATCGGGGAATTCACTTAATTCAATTTCTGAAAAATGGATATTTTCTAAAGAATCATGTTTGAGTAAATCCGCCTCAATTATATGTTCTTGATTGGGCTGCGATACCAAAAAAGCCGACAAATCTTTTAAGCCTTTCATTCCCAGTGAATTTTGGGCAAAATTCCTCTGAATGTGCTCTGTTTGTTCTGTCGCATTCTCCAATTTTTGTAGATTGACATTCTGGGCAAATTGTGTTTTTATTTCCCTTGGTTCATCCACTACAGGCAAAACTTCATAATTTTGGTCAGAATCAGATTTAGAGAAGCCTAACTCCTGAGATAAAACTCGATCGCCTCCCTCAGCATCAGATTCATCAAAACCTAAATCCCTAGGATTAATCCTTGTATCTACCAGGGGAATTTCTGCCACAGAATCTGAATAATTCCCCAGCGCAGGATGATTTTTTTGCCCTTCTCCCGGCGCCACAACTCTCTGGGATATCACTTGAGGTTTTGACGAAGTATCCCCCAGAGATAAAGATGCCGATCGCCTTTTTGCATAATTTGCATAACTAGATTGGCTATTAGCAGTAGGGATTGGTCGATCGGGATTAACCAAAGACTCGTATCTTCTCCAAGTTTCTAAGTAAGGATGAATTTTTGGGCGATCGTCCGATGTAGTTTCCTCCCCTAGATTGATCTTATTTGAACTTCCCAAATCTGGCGGAATAAACCCTGTAGTCAGCAATTTTTCCCAAACTTGAGATTCATTGATGACTCCCTCGAATCGCTCAGTTTCCTGATACAAAAGCGCGATTTCCGCCCAATCTTCGCTACTCAAAAGATTGTCAGTCAACCATCCACTCGTATAGTTACACAATAAACTTTGAAATTCATTGCTCAGATTGATGCCAAGATCTTTTAAACTTTCATCAGCCATCTTCACTTTGCTTATCCTCTGTACTTCACTAAAACAGGACTTATACCAATTTAATGGGTCGTTGCACATATCTCGATCCCCCTAAATCCCCACCCCCCCCTAGCCCCCCCACCCCCCCCTGCCCCCCCCAAGGGGGGATGGGGGAAGGGGGACTTTGAGAAGAATCTTGTCCCCCCCTTATTAAGGGGGGTTAGGGGGGATCGAAATTCTATGCAGCCTCATAAAAAACAGGACTTACGCACGCGGCGCCAAAAACCCGGTTTCTACATCAATATCTCTCGGCTCAAGCCACGATTTTCAAAGAAACCGGGTTTTTTTGGCCTTATTCCTATCAAAAAAGCCATCCCCACATCGCCACATCCCCTCATTTTTCCGAGCGATTTTCCTCATCTAACAGTTGTAGATACATTGACACCTGCGCCATTGTCATCGATCCCACTTGTTGAGGAGTCCAACCAAAAGCACGCGCTAATCGAAAGCTAGCTAACACCAGTGGCGAATTACTTAACTCGAACTCATTTTTTTTTCCGTCAATCCGCTAATTTGCCGAATCTCAGCGATCAGAAAGTTAACTAATCCTAGATTCATGCTTTTAACTTGTTCCAAGGAGAGACTAGGTTGTACTAAGGATTCTTTAATCATCAACAAAGGAATCAGGGCGGGATCACTTTTCGCTGCTTTCATAATCAGCCCAAAAGCCCCAATCGTCAGCGGACGCAATTGCACCACTAATTCCCGCTCTTTATTAGTGCTACTTGTGCTATGTTCCAATACCTCTGGGGGAATCGCGACATCAAAAATAATTTCTGAACCACCTAGCAGTTCTTCCGGCGTTAAAAATTGCATTTGAGGGTGAGGATTTAGGAAAAGTTTAAGTCAGGAATTACGCAGAAAAAGTCAAGGGTTCCGTTTTTTTTAACCGAGGTGATAGTTGTCACTAGATTAGTCCTGGACGCATGGGGACTCAGAAACCAGGTTTTTTACGAAAATATGCGATCGAGCCCGCACCCAAGGTAAAAAACCTGGTTTCTGTTGTTGATAGGTAAACTATCAACCTGTCTCCTCAGAACTAATGCGTAAAGCTTTAAACGTCACTCCTTCCATCACAAAATCATCTTCAGGTAAAGTAAAACTCCAGCTTTCAAACTTGACCCCAAAGACTGTCAGCGTACTGCTGTTATCTGGTAAAGCTGGATTTTTCAGCGAGATGACAATATTAAAAGAAGGCTGAGGAATTGCGCCGGTAGGAGGAGGACTCGTCGCCCCATCACCTAGGAGTAAGTGTAACAGGGCTCCATTGATGTGCGCGCGATCGATAAAACCCGAAACGCTAATATTACCCGGACGTAATTCCGTAGCAAAGCGTTTTCCTAATTCGTGATAAGGTCGTAATTCGTTTTCTACCTTAACCTGAACATTTTGTAAACGTCCCACTACGCTAGATAATTCGTACTGGCCGATCAAAGCTTCTGCTAATTTCCCCTCAACAGATTCTTGATTATCGACCGCTAAAACCAGCGAAGCATCCGAGCCGCGAAAAACATTGACATTAGGCATAATTTTCTCTTCTATTCAGGGCAAAAATTCTTGAAATTCCCGTTTTTGCGATCGATGTATCCTTGATTTATCCTAGATACATTGTCACTTGAATAAAATCAATACTGAACGTCGGTTGCAGAATCATTTTCACGGCAACTTCCCCAGCAATTTCTTGTCGGCGAGTAGCCGAAACTTCCAGTTGATAACTTACCAGAGATTCGCTGTCTACCATACTGGTAAGAAACGCATCCAAGGTAGCTTTCATTGCTCCTCGCACGCGATCGTTATTCAGCTTGCCAATATAAGGATCGCAAGAGGAGCGCACTCCATAAATTGCATAGTCAACAATGCGGCGCGTGGTGATTTGATTCCAAGGACTATCGGCTGTGGTGATGCCTTTGACGATTCGATATCCACTGCGGGCTTCCACCGTCAAGACTTTTTTTTGCACCAGTTCTTTTAGCTGAGCATTGTTAAACTCAGTGGTGATCCCTTCAATACTCAGAGTTTTATTAGTGGGGCTAGCTTGCACGTTCAAAGAAGCAATTAAGCCAGCTATAGCAGCCGCTAAATAACCCCCAGGAAGTTTGTGTTGCTTGCCTTTAGCCGTTAACAAAATTCCGGGTGCTGTAAAGATCAGCCGACCTTGATCATCGCTGAGATTGTGGCCACTAATTTGCTCTAAATCGTCTTTACCGTTTTTAAACCCACTACCAATAATTCCAATTCTTTCGCGTTTAATTTCGGCCGTAGTGTTCAAATGTCCTTTGAGGGCATCTACCATCCCAGCTTGGTTAGAATCTTGCCCCGCTAGGACAACTATATTGACAATTTTGTTTTCTAATAGTGCTAAACTTTCTTGATAAGCATCAGTGGTTGCTCCCGAAGTTCGCACTGCATAAACCGTCTGTCCGCCATTTTTATAAATCAATTCCAAGGCGCGAACTAAAGTTAGTTCGTCTCGATCTCCCCCTTGCCATTCATTGCTCTCACCAAAAATTTCTTTAGCTTCCGAAAGACTACTGAGTAATGTTACTTCATTCTCAGTACCCTTACTGGCAGTACCAACAATACCAATATTCCCTGTAGCAACTCCACTGGGCGCAATTAAGCCTTCGGGGCGCACTTCAACGTAAGTGCCCGGTAAAATCATTGTTTGAGCCATAAAATATCTTTTGTATTTCTCACGAAATATATCACCTCTATTTTATTTGAATAAACAATGTAATAAAACTTATTTTTTTTAGTTTGGTTATGCTTTCAAAGTAAATCTAACAACTAAGCTACCGAAGATGATGTGATATCAAATCCGGTAGCATCGGAATTATTATTAACCGAAATTAGTCCAAGGCAGTTCAAAACTCAAAACTCCAAGCTTCTAAGGCGCTGCCGCAGCCCTGCGGTTAGCAACTACCAGATTTGACTTGTACTCTGCTGCTTTTTGCTGAGCCTTTTGATGATTGGGGCTAGTTGTGGGCACCACATTCATTAGATCGACAGCTTTCTGCCACTGGTTGGCTACGGCGATCCACTCAGTTTGAGACTGAGCGGTTTGCGCGAGAATTGCTGCACTCTGAGCCTGATTAACCGCTTCCCTCCAAGGGTCAGACTTAGGCGTGCCAGAGGCTGCCTTGGGTGTACCAGAGGCTGCTGTGGGTGCAGGAGATGCCTTGGGTGTACCAGAGGCTGCTGTGGGTGCAGGAGATGCCTTGGGTGTACCAGAGGCTGCTGTGGGTGCAGGAGATGCCTTGGGTGTACCAGAGGCTGCTGCGGGTGCAGGAGATGCCTTGGGTGTACCAGAGGCTGCTGCGGGTGCAGGAGATGCCTTGGGGGTACCAGAGGCTGCTGTGGGCGCAGGAGATGCTCCTAGCGGAGCTGGGCTTGCTGGCTTCGCAGCAGCATTGGGAATGGCTGTGGGGGCTGGAGATGCTGCTGGTTTCTCACCGTCAGAGGCGCTGGGAGAGGGTGAGGCTGGTTTGGGTGTACTAGAGGTAGCTGTTGGGGATGGCGAAGCAACTTCTGGGGAGGTTGGTTCGGAGGTAGAACCGCTCAAAAATGGTAGATTTCCTGTAAAGAACAGCCCAGCCAGGGCCATCACGGGTACTAATATCCCTACAGGTATTGCCCATTTGGGGAATTGCTTTTTGGGAGGGGGAGTTTCCTCTACCTCGTCTTCTACCTCGTCGTCTTCGTCTCGATCGAACTCTTCGTCTTGATAATAGTCTTCACTTTCGCGTTCGACATCATCCAAACCTACGGAGTCGTGAGGCATAGAAGTCTCATGTTCATAAAGCATGGGCGATGCCGGCATTAGCTCTATTTCCTCTTCCCATGTTGGCGAGCTGTCACCGATTCGACGCCCGTAAACTTGTACAGTGTGAATAGATTCTAGTCCCAACTTGGTCATCCCAGTGCGGATGAAATCCACCAATACCATTTGATCCGGTACTTTGCCTGACTCCAGAGTTATGTGGAGGCAGCCGTTGTCCCGCGTCACTTCGGCGTTGATGCCTTTGGGTTTGAGTGTACGGTTGATGCTAGATGCGATAGCTTGTGGATCGCCCTGCTTGAGAAGTTCCCGCGGGTTCTGTTGTGTCATAGCTGGCGCTCTTTTGGGGATGGAGAGCAAATAAGTAATATTAATTTATCGGCTATGGCTGCCGACAATATTTATTTACCACATTAGCTCTACTCTGGTTGTTTGATACCATTTATTGAGCAATTTTAACTCTACTATCAAATTCGGCGCGCTACACGGCCATCGAATCGGGAAGGGGAATTAGCGAAACAAGCTGGAAATTTCTATAACTTTGGTTTGCAGGGTGGATTTTTCTTCTCGCCCTCGCTTTAAAGATGCTTCCAACTCTAGCAATAAAGGTAAAGTTTTTTGTAGTTTTTCTAAGCTGGCGTTCTTGACTTCTTGGCGAAAATAGTATACTCGTTTGGGATTTCCGAGGTCTAGAGCTTGAGCAATTTTATCATCCCGATCGCCCGATGCAATCATCGCCTTGACCCACAGCCACAGGCGAAACTTACTGGTCAATCCCGCCACAATCCTTAATCCAGACTCGTTGCGCCCGGTTAAACCCGCCAATAAATCTAAAGCTTCCTCCGTATGTCCTTGGCGAATTGCATCGGCTAGCTGGAAAGTATTCTGGGCGTGAGAGTTGACCAATTTGCCCACATCTTCCGGGGTCAAAGGTTGACTGCGGTTCCCGGCAAATAGTCGCAATTTTTCGAGTTCGCTGTATAACTGTCGAGTATCGCTACCGATCGATTCTGCCAAAAATTCGATCGCCGTGGTGGTCAACTTCACCCCCATTTCGGCGGCGACTTGACGCACCCGCTGGGCTAATTCTTTGTCATTCCAAGGCGGAATCGGTGAAAATTCTCGCACTTGGGCAGACTTGACCAGTAACTTGGTAGACTTGAGCCTACTGTCGGGTTTTTTGACCGATGTCAGCAGCAGTACACTGGAGTCGGGAATCACTGGGAGAGTCCGTTCCAATTGGGCTAAAAGTTCTGGAGAACATTGTTGGGTGACAGTGGTATTGGCCAGCCAGACAAAACGGCTACCGGTACCAAAGGGTGGGGTCAAAGCTCGATCGAGTCCTTCAACGACAGCCTCGGCGCGATCGGCCATAATCTTGTCATAGTTAAAACTAGCCCAGTTGGGATCGACGGCACTTTGGCGTAAACTGGTCACAGCTTGCCCCATCGCAAACTCGTCTTCTCCCCAAAAAAGGTAAATTTGCATTTCTAGCATAAAGCCACCCCAGAATGGTGTATTATATAAACTTTGTTGGGAATAGTTAAAGATTCTATTCGATAATTTTTACATCTTGCACTATTGTCGAAAATCTAGAATTTAAAAGTTAGGATTTGTGCGATCGTGACAAATTCTGTCACACTCAACAGTACGAAGGAATCTCAAACATAGATTTTTCGCTCTGGGCGCGCAAGTCCTAACAGTTTTCAAGTCGGGTAAGTGCCCAAAGCTATTAATTAGCACGAGGAAATGGAGATTGGACGATACTTATCAAGCTTATGTAAATAGGGTAGCGCGATTGACGCTGCTGGACTCCTACAAGTCCCAAGTAGAGCACATCCAGGAATCTCCCAAGTTTAAATTGGACGAAACTGGTGTCAAAGTTGCAGTGCCTTTTCCCGGCTATTCGCTGATTACGCCACCAGCCGGAGAAGATGCAGAAAATGCAGCACTCTATGAGAACTTGCACTCTTGTCAACAACGGCTATTGCAGGAACTTCATCCGGGTTCCTTGATCCCACTACCTCCCGATAGCTTCCATGTAACGGTGGCAGATTTGATTTGGAGCAGTGCTTTTCAAGATGCCTCCGATAAAAATCCTGAATTTGAGGCGCAACTACGATCGCGCATGGCCGATGGTTTTGCAACCTCAAAACCAGTCCGGGCTGGCGGTACTCCCCTTCGCTGGATAGTGCTGGGTTTTATGGTGATGACGAGAGCTGTAGGTGTGTGTGTGGCACCGACGGACGAAAACTCTTACAAGCAAATTCTAGAGTTGCGTCGATCGATCTATCAAAATCCCGATTTAATTGGTTTGGGAATTGAACAGCAATATCACTTTACAGCACACATTACCCTGGGCTATTTCGGGGACACCGGGCCCAACCTAGACCGCGATCGCCTGTGTGCTTTGCTGTCGGAGTTAAACGATCAATGGCTGGATACGCCGCAAGAACTATCCGTACACCGAGCCGAACTGCGGAAGTTTGACGACATGAATCGCTATTATCGGGAACCAGACTGGCCTGTTTTTGAGTTTTAACCAACGGGGAAGGAAGGGAGAGGGTTGATTTTCCCCCTCTCCCATTCTCCCCATTGCCCCTTAAATGGTTTAATTATTTTGGCTTGGTAACAAATTGCAGTACAAAAATATAATTAATCAGGAAAAATTAGCTAGTCTAGTTTTTTGATTTTTGCTGAAAAAGTGACAGTACACGTAGTTGGTATCGGTTTAGATGGAGCTGCTGGGCTTAGTGCATCGGCACGGCAGGTTATAGAAATGGCCGCTCTGCTAGTAGGGAGCGATCGCCATTTAAGTTATTTTCCCCAGGAATCCTGCGAGCGCTGGGTGTTAGAAGATTTGAACACCGTAATTCTAGAAATTCGGCGTTGGCTGGCATTAAATGCGAATCTAGAGCCAGATAGAGAGACTTTTTCACAGCCCTCTAGAGCCTCGGAGCAACACATTGTAATTTTGGTAGCGGGCGACCCCCTGTTTTACGGCTGGGGAAAGTTGTTAATTGCTCAATTACCAGCAGCAAAATTGATTTTTCACCCCCACGTCAGTTGCGTGCAGTTGGCTTTTAATCGCTTGAAAATTCCTTGGCAAGATGCACACTTTGTGGGTTCCCAGGGACTTTATTTTGAGGAATTGACGGCAAAACTTAAACTCGGTGTCGAGAAGATTGCGGCGCTAGTGGATGAAATTCACACTCCGGCTGCACTGGCAAATTTGGTGCAAGCTCTAGATTTGCCTACACGCTACGAATTTTGGGTTTGTGAAAATTTGGGGTCTGCGGACGAGCGGGTGGGGCCGAGACCTCTGTCAGCTTTGCTGGAAGAGTCTTTTGCACCCCTGAGTGTGGTGGTGATGCTGCGGGAGTGCCAGATGGAGGCGGCATCTTTGGATTTGGAAAAGTTGCCTTTGTTGGGTATACCGGATGGGGCTTTTATTGGTTGTGGCGATCGCCCTGGTTTAACGGTAGAACGGGAAGTGCGGGTGTTAGTATTGGCGCAATTGGCTTTGCAACGAGAACAAGTGGTTTGGGATGTGGGTGCTGGGAATGGTGCTGTATCGATCGAAATTGCTCGCTTATTCCCCCAGTCTCAGGTTTATGCGATCGAACAAACAGTTTCTGGTACCTCTGCGATCGAATTCAACTGCACCCGTTTTCGGCTGCAAAATCTGCTCTCGATTCACGGCACCGCCCCGGAAATCTTGCACCGCTTACGTCCTCCGCACCGAATTTTTATTGGCTGTAGTGGCCCTGCCTTGACTAAAATTTTGGGTGTTTGCGCCCTGCGCCTGCTCCCTGGGGGTTCCATCGTGCTAGTTTTGGATGTTTTGGAAGATATTGCTACTGTGTTGAGCTGGATGGGCGATCGAGTGCGTCGGGAGCCCCACTGGAGTTATCGCATTGTGCAAGTGCAGTTATCGCGTTCTTTGCAGGGAGTAAATTTGACTCGTTTCGATTCCTTGCGGCCAGTTTCGATAGTTACCATCGATCGCCTTTTAGATTAATGTGCAATGATTTAACCGCAGATTTCAGCAGATTTACAAAAACCCAGTTTCTCCCTCTTATCTTCCTCTTTCCCCCCTTGGGGGGGGCAGGGGGGGGTCGCCCTCTGTGGTTAAATCATTCCGATACAACCAAATTTGCCATAAATCCTAGCCGATTCCTTTTTCCATCACAAATAGTACAGTTCCTGTTGTTAGTAATAACATAATTCCGGCCGCACCAGCTAAGGGTTTTTCGGCTATTCCTGTAATCCATTCAGGAACCCTTTGGCTAGGCTTAATTAGTTGAGCTGTATCGACGATGGTTATCCCCCAAATCCAGCCTGCATGGAGTCCGATCGCCATACCTAAACTACCATTATCTACGGCGCGGGCTAGGGCTAAAACCATCCCCATCAGCCACAACCCAGGAAGTTGGGGTACGGTTTCTTTAGGAGCCCAGATCAGGTGGGCGATCGCGAAAATGAAACTGGCGATCGCTGCTGCTATGATTATTGAGTAATCTTGTTGCAGTAAATTTGGCAAACAGCCGCGAAAGATTAACTCTTCTGTCGCACTAATCCACAGTGCTAACAAAAAAATCAGGAGAGTAGAAGGATTGAGGATAGAAGCCCAAGGATTAAGGATTTTTTCGCTGGTTTTGCTTTCAACTTCGCTGTTTTGTAGTTGAATCCAACCCAAGGCTAATTGTAACCCAAATAAAATGGCTAAGCTGACTACTCCTAATCCTAATCCTAGGAGTGCAGAGATTAAGGTGGTGGGTTGCCAAAACCAACCCCAGTCGGCAAAGGATACACTTTCTATCCAGGTTGTCGCCCATAAAATGAAGGGGACTAGGAGGTAGAGGGAGGCTACTAATGGTAGTTTTTTGTTTCCCAAGGGTTCGGGTGGTTGCCATTTTAGGGCGATCGCGACCATAATGGCGATCGGCAACCATAGACAAGTCCAAGTTAAGAAAAAAACCATTACTTTGACAAGGGCTGGTATGGACGGCGACAGCAGTCGCAGGTTAGTTAGAGTGTTCCACATTTAAACATTAATCCTACAAGACAAACTTCTAACTTACTGCATAGTCAGTCAACTTCCGAATATAAGGTGGATGAAACCCAACAACAATATCATCCTTTGGTATACCCATTGCGGATAACTGTTCGCCAACCTCGTCCTCCGTGCTGTTCCACTGAATCCAAATCTTGTTATCTTTAATATCAAAGTGCATCACAGGCCCAAAAATTCGCTGCTTGTTTTGCCATCCAATGTAAAGCAATTGATAATGATCGCCCTCCACATCAGCAATAATTTGAGCTTCAATATCATCATTTGATGAAACAAATTTGGCGTGTTCTGTAAGCAATTGCCTAATACAGTTTCGATACTTATTTAAGTCTGCCATTTTGTACACATATTCTGCTACTCTTAAATTTTACAGCTATTTTATACCATTTTTTTATGAGGCTGCATAGAATCAGATCCCCCCTAGCCCCCCTTAATAAGGGGGGGACAAGATTCTTCTCAAAGTCCCCCTTCCCCCCTTGGGGGGGGCTAGGGGGGGGTGGGGATTTAGGGGGATCGAGATATATGCAACTTCACATTAAATTGGTATTAGCAATAGCAGACAGTACCGCTCCACAAATATTGAGGAAAGTTTTATGCCTGCGATCGCACAATCCCCCAACTCATCCATTTTAAACGAAATCAATTCAGGATTGCCCAACATTTGCGGCTCCGAAGCAGAAATTAGCGCCGCAGTCAATAGCAATGAACCAGTCTTTCTACCTACGACAAACCTCCGCCTCGAAAATATTCAAGCCGGATTCGCCTGCGCCCTCCATATGCACCAGCCCACAATTCCGGCCGGTGCAAACGGCGAACTAATCAGCAATCTTCAGAATATGTTTGAACATCCCAACCAAGGAGACAATCACAACGCCGGAGTCTTTGCTTGGTGCTATTCCCGCATGGGAGAATTCATTCCCCAACTGATTGCTGAAGGTTGCAACCCGCGCATTATGCTTGACTATTCGGGCAATTTATTGTGGGGATTGCGCCAAATGGGACGTGACGATATTTTTGATAATCTCAAGCGCATTACCTGCGATCCACAATATCAACCTCACGTAGAATGGCTGGGGACAATGTGGAGTCACGCCGTCATTCCTTCAACTCCAATTCCCGACATCAAACTCCACATTCAAGCATGGCAACATCATTTTGCCGCCATTTTTGGCATAGATGCCCTGAAGCGCGTCAAAGGTTTTTCGCCCCCAGAAATGCACTTTCCCAATCATCCTGACACGCTTTATGAATACATCAAAGCTTTGAAAGAATGCGGCTACCGCTGGCTGATGGTGCAGGAACATTCTGTCGAAAACATTGATGGTTCGGGATTGTCGCAAGACCAAAAATATATTCCCAATCGTTTGATGGCGCGCAATTCTCACGGCGAAACAATTAGCATCACGGCTTTGATTAAAACTCAAGGTTCTGATACAAAATTGGTCGGTCAAATGCAGCCTTATTACGAAGCAAAAGGACGTAATAAACAGCAAATTGGTAATGTCACAATTCCTTCTTTAGTCACTCAGATTGCTGATGGCGAAAATGGTGGGGTGATGATGAATGAATTCCCCAGCGCCTTTGTCAAAGCTTGGCACGAAAACCGGGAACAAGGTGGCGGAAAATCTGGGGTTGTCGGTTTAAATGGTACTGAATATTTGGAACTCATTGAGGCGGCGGGGGTTAATCCTGATGATTATCCGATTTGTCAAGGGGTTAACCAGCACAAAATCTGGCAATTAGTCGATCCTGATAGTACGACACCGGAAAAGGTGGAAAGTGCGATCGTCAAAATCAAGCAAACCGACCACAATTTTCACATGGATGGTGCTTCTTGGACTAACGATTTGAGTTGGGTGAAAGGCTACGAAAATGTCTTGGAACCGATGAATCAACTTAGCGCAGCATTTCACAGAAAATATGACCCGCTGGTGCAGGAAGATGCGGCGGTTACTAAGCAGTTTGAATATCAACAAGCTTTGCTTTACAATTTGTTGGTGCAAACAAGTTGTTTCCGCTATTGGGGACAGGGAACTTGGACTGATTATGCGCGGGAACTTTATAATCGGGGCGCTGCTTTAATGAAGTAAGCTGTTACGCATTTATAGGTATTGTAGGGTCCGTAGGGGCGAATGGCCATTCGCCCGTACAAGGCGTTAGGTAAAAAAATAGTATTGTAGGGTCCGTAGGGGCGAATGGCCATTCGCCCGTACAAGGCGTTTCCTATTACTACATTGATAGACAAAAAATTGTTGTAAATATCACATCGAAGAAATTGACGCATATGGTAAAGAAATCCAAAAGAAATCCAACATAAATCCAGAGACGGAATTGGTACAGCAAGCGGTACAAGCAATACGAAAGGAATTTGCACCACCACCGAGCGGTGTTATAACAAGCACCATCATAAATAACAAGACTACCGACTTCTTATCTTCGTGATGACGAGACTACCATATCTTATCTTTAGCGATCGCCAAGATTTCAGCACCAATTGAATTGCCCCACACAATTTCCTAGGTTTTGAGGATTTCATTACCTACCAGGGGGTTCGAAAAAAAGAGAGAAACAGACAAGATGACTGTTCCTCTCTCTGTTGTTTTAAAAATCATCAATAAATTGTTACATAGAATACAGAAGTTAGGCAAAAAGTAGGAATATAAAGACAAGAATCCTAGAGAAGCGCGAAAAAGCTAATAAAAGGAATAATGATTTAAAAAAACCGCCATAAATTTAGGACTGTAACAATTAGCGAAGATAAACTTTTCAGCAACAGCCATAATTTCAGGATTATTTTCTAACCAAATCTCCCACAATCTTTGAGCATCCTCATCTTTTTTTGGGGGATTTTTAGTTTTCTTTTCCCCACTTTTAGGCGGAGCTTTAGTTAACTTGGGCAATAAAACATTCCCCCAAAAAAACCTTTTTTTAGATTTAGCTTTCGGTTGATATTGCTGACAAAAACCCCTTAATATATAAGCTGTTATACCAATTTTTTATGAAGCTGCATAGAATTCGATCCCCCCTAACCCCCCTTAAGAAGGGGGGGACAAGAGTCCAATCAAAGTCCCCCTTCTTAAGGGGGATTTAGGGGGATCGGAATATGTGCAACGACCCATTAAATTGGTATTACGCATTTAAACCACTAACTATCCATGTAGGGTGCGTCAGTACGGGCGAATGGCTATTCGCCCCTACGCACGGGCGAATGGCCATTCGCCCCTACGCACCCTACAATACCATTTTAAATGCGCTCAATATGCACATATTGCCTGGTGGACGATGAGTTTCGCTGGAGTTAAATCTGCTTATGTTATGCGTTTTTCTCCTTGGCGATCGGAGTCCGGGCAATTACTAATTACCCATTAGCAATTACCCATTCCCCATTACCCAATCTTACATTTCCTGCATCAATCGCAAATAATTTTGCCGCATCTGCGTCATATTTTCCATCATTTTATTCGCCATATCTTTCTCAACATCGCTCATTTGTTGCCAAAATAAAGCCGATCGCCTAGCTATAATCGCCTCTTGCCATAACATCTCCAAAAGTTGCGCCGCCATTGGGTTTTCAGCATCGATAATCCCACATAATTGCTCGAAGGCTCGGTTTGCTTCGGCGTGACTGCTAACATCCTGGGCTAGCGTTAGGCATTTCTTGAGTTGTACGATCGGATTTTCAGAAGAGTAAGCCATAATTTGATTGAGATAAGTGACAAAATTTACACTGACATTTTGAGATTACTAGAATTTAGACACGGCCGGATAGTTCCCTAGATACCAACGCCAAGGTAAATCCATTCCTTGAGAAATCCCAATCCGCGTAGTTTGCACGATATTAATCGTACCTGACTCGATCGCCTGCTGAAATTCCTCACTCCGGTGTTCCAGCCGCAGCGCTTCCCCCGTACCCAAAGCTAAACCATTCCAAGTTCGATCGATCTCAAGTACCTTACACAGTTTGCCAGGCCCAGAGGCGAGGCGCGATCGCACCTTTTCGGGGAGGTGGGAGAATCTTTGGGGAACTGCATCTAGCTGTAAAGCTCTAATTAACACAGTGCTAGCAACTCCGTCTGCATCCGTTACGACATTCAAGCAATGATACATCCCTTGACACTCTGGGCGCGTGAACGCACTCTTGATTCTTTAATCTACGAGTCAACTTGCTTGCGACTGGATTTCTCCAACCAAAGTAGAGGTTAATTCTCCTAAAGCGTTGCTTGCATCAAGTGCAAAGGTTCCGGTATGCCCTACCGTACCCAATCCTCGACTTAGGATGTTTCTAGCTGCGTTTTCATCTCTATCCATCGCACAACCACATTTACAAATATGAGTTCTTGTGGATAAAGTTTTTTTCACAATTTCACCGCAGCTATAGCATTCTTGGCTGGTATATGCTGGGTTGACAGCCACCGTGACTCTCTCAAATACTTTACCAAAATATTCAAGCCAGACACGGAACTGATACCAAGAAGCGTCGTTAATCGACTTAGCTAGACATTGATTTTTTACCATATTTTTAATTCTCAAATTAACGCACGGCTATGAAGTCGTTAGACTGAACTACGCACCGTGCTAATTTCACAGCATGGTCTTTACGCTGCCTACTTATTTTGAGATGGCGTTTACCTAAAATCTGCCTAGCCTTGCCTCTATTTTTTGAACCTTTTACCTTCCTTGATAAGCGACGCTGACACCGCTTCAGAACCTTTTCACCTGCTCTGAGGAACTTGGGATTTTCAACCATTACTCCGTTTGAATCGGTGTAATATTCCTTCAATCCCATGTCTAAACCCACAGTCTTGCCTGTTGGTTCAGTATTCTCCTTCCTGTCAACGTCAATACAAAACTGAACGTATACTCCCGTAGCCCTTTTTACCAATCTCACCCGTTTGATTTGGCTAATTTGATAAAAATGCAGGTCGCGAGTACCTTTTAGTCTAAGCTTGCCTATCCTTTTTTTGTCGCTAAAGGTGATAGACTTTCTATTTTCAGCGAGTTTCCATCCGCTAGTTTTATACTCGACAGAACGACAGTCTTTTTGAAACTGCGGATACCCTTTTTTGCCGGGAGTTTTCTTTTTACAGTTGTCGTAAAATCGAGAGATGGCAGACCATGCCCTTTCGGCACTAGCTTGTCTGGCCATTGAGTTGAGTTCTGATGCAAACGGGAATTCATGAGCCAGTACGGCACAGTATTTCTGCAAGTCGTATTGCCCAATCTTTTGATTATCCATCCACAGCCGAATACAGCTATTTCGGACAAATTGCGCTGTCCGAATTGCTTCATCTACCGCAGAGAACTGATCGGATTTCCCGTAGGCTTTAAACTCAAAAACTAGCATGGTTTTACCTCCTAACTTATATTACTTCAATTGATATAATATTTCCTTGAGGTTTGCAAAGCTTTACAAAGCCGTCAAGCGAAGGCGATGCACTGAGCTTCGCCGAAGTGAGCTTCGCCGAAGTGACGGGGCTTTAGACCCCTTTTTTCGGTAAACATAAATCCTCCCCGCAGGGCCGAACATCGCCTCGTTGCGAGGAGTTCGGCGCGCGTAAGCGTGACAAGCGGGATCGAATGGCCCATAGGCTTCGGTTTCCACAATCATGGCCCGAATCGTCTCCCCGTCAGGAAACTTTCGGACCAGACTACAGCCAAGTAAATCTGGCGCTACCCTAGTAGATGGCCGCGCTAGCCAAAAAGACTCTACAATTTGAGTATTTCCACTCACTGAACCAAAGAAGGTAAATTATGGACGTTAAGTTAGTTTTAGCAGTCTTGACAGCCGTTTTCACCGTGTGCTGTTTATTCTTCGGCACAAAAAACGGATTCTACGACAGCGACAAGTATCATGGTAACGGTTCTGCTCACTAATTAGAGGGGACTATTAGTTTCTTAAAAAAAAGCGCAACCTGACTGAAAGGTTGCGCTTTAATTATGGGAGATATTTATTATCAATTACCAATTACCAATTGCCAATTACCTATTACCTATTACTCAAAATCTTTTTTTTGCCTAAGTCCTATTTTGATGGGATAATAGATTTAAAATGCTTCAACCTTAAAGCATTCAGAACAATATTAATGAACCAATCTAAATTCCCCATACCCAAATCGAAATCGGTAAACCCTTGCCAGCAAGGTCAACTGATAGAAATAGAGATTACTGACTTGGCCGATACCGGCGACGGAGTTGGCCGTTTTGGTCAGCTTGTGGTGTTTGTGGCTGACACTGTTCCGGGCGATCGAGTTCTTGTCCGCCTCATGCAAGTCAAATCCACCTATGCTACAGGTAAGCTGGACACGCTTCTGGAAGCATCGGAACACCGCATCCGACCCAACTGTATTGTCGCAGACAAGTGCGGTGGCTGTCAGTGGCAGCACGTAGATTATGATTATCAGCTTACAGCTAAACAAAATCAAGTCATTCAAGCTTTAGAACGCATTGGCGGCTTTAGCGATTTGCGAGTAGATGAAATTTTAGCCGGAAAAATAGATAATTTCCCCCAATTTTTGGGATACCGCAACAAAGCAACCTATCCTTTAGGCATATCTGTCACAGGTCAAGTTCAAGCGGGTTACTATCAAAAAAGCACTCACAAATTAGTTAATTTGAATCAGTGTCCAGTCCAAGACCCCAGGCTAAATCCTTTATTAAAAGACGTGAAAGAAGACATACACTGGCGAGATTGGCCTGTGTATGATGAAAAGCAGCATACAGGAGAATTGCGTCACTTATCTTTGCGAATTGGACGACGCACCGGCGAGATGTTACTAACTTTAATCGTTCGGACAGGAGATTTGCCCGGACTGGAAGCCCAAGCCTCTGATTGGTTGAAGCGCTATCCTGAACTGACTGGTGTTTGTTTGAATATCAATTCTGCCAAAACTAATGTGATTTTTGGTGCGGAAACTCGCTGTATTGTCGGTCGTGCTTATCTGCGAGAAGAGTTTGCTGGTTTGGAGTTTCAGTTAAGGGCGGATACTTTTTTTCAGGTGAATACAGAGGCGGCTGAGGGTTTGTTGCAGGCGATTGTAGCGGAATTGAATTTGCAGGGAAATGAGGTTTTGGTGGATGCTTATTGCGGGATTGGCACTTTTACCTTGCCGCTGGCGAAACAAGTGCAAAAAGCTGTAGGTTTGGAAGTGCAAGCTGAGGCGATCGCCCAAGCGGATTTAAATGCTGAATTAAATGGCTTGAAAAATGTGACATTTAAGGTTGGAACTGTGGAAAAGTTACTGCCACAGTTGGATGTTGTGCCGGATATTGTGTTGTTAGATCCGCCGCGTAAGGGGTGCGATCGCTCGGTTTTAGAAACTATTAAGCAAATTAAACCGAGTCGGATTGTTTATATTAGCTGCAAGCCGGCTACTTTGGCTCGCGACTTGAAAATTTTGTGTGAAAATGGGGATTATAAATTGGTGCGGGTGCAGCCTGCTGATTTCTTTCCTCAGACTTCTCATGTGGAGTGTGCGGCTTTTTTAGTAGCTTAAGTCGCTGAATTGGAGCGGGTTTATTTATTATTTGAATGGGATGCAAATATTTAGGGTAAAACCCGCCCCAACAACATTAATGGGGGCAAAAAAATCCAGTTTGGGCGATCGGCTAAAATCAGTCGCGAAATAGACTTCCCGAAATTCACCTGACGCACTCTACAACTCGATCTTAGTGTGTCAGGTTTAGTCATGATGTATTCTTTCTCCTGTCAAGCATCGAGCATCCAAGCAATACACTGCTGCATTTGCTCTCGCATAATTTCCACCTCAGCATGATACCTGCGACCGTGCCCAGGTAACACCCATTCAAAGTCATAATTAGCCAAATTCTGCATGGATTTGATTTGTGCTTCCCAAGAATACCAACAGACTTGGCGAAATCCAATCAAATGCTGCAAACTTTCTGACCAAGCGAGATGATCGCCACTAAACAAAAACTTGTTATTATAAAGTAAAACTGTGTGACCTTTCGTGTGACCAGGTACTGCAATAATCAACAAATCATCTGCTATTTGATGCGGTTCGTTCCCAGACAATTGAATTTCTACACTGCGAGTACCCGCATTAACTTCGTCACTATGCAAAATGCGATCGCAGCCAAAATGGTCTCGGTATTGTTGATGATCTGCCACATCATCCCGGTGAGTCAAGTACAGATAGCGAATCCCCCCCATGGCTTCGATATTTTTAACTAGCGGCGGCACAAAACGAGGAGAATCGACCAAAATATTGCCCTCTGGGCGGACAATTAAATAGCTAGCAGCACCGTAGGATTTCTCGGAATGGTAGCCACAGTGGTAGATATTTTCTGCTACGAGTGCTGGCAAATGTTGCTGAACTTCCTTGATATTTTTTGGTTTGTCCACAGTGCCGATCGAACTTGTGGGACAAGACAAAAGAGCTGCGAGCGATCGCCTTTCTTCAGTCTCGTTAGTTGGCTGATGGTAAACCGCCGATTGTTCTCCCACTTCCACAAATACTTCCGGGGCCATCCACCGACAAGTATCGCAGCTAATGCAGGTACTGTCTACATAAAAATTACCACTAATATTCTCAGGACGCCGCCGATTAATATGAGCCATGTTTCTACCTCTTAATAACAAATATAAATACTTGTCAATTATACCAATAGGACTTACGCATGGGGGTTCAGAAACCGGGTTTTTTTGAGAATACTTCGTTGTGGCGCGCAGATGTGGTAAAAAACCCGGTTTCTTTGAAGACTTACGCACGGGTGGAACGATTAGATCCCCGACTTCTTGAAGAAGTCGGGGATCTGGGTGTCCTATTTTTTAGATGCTACTGCTGCTTCTGATTCGCTGGAAAAGCACCAGATTTCACAGCCACAGTCACAGCTTGTCCGCCACGACTCAACTCAAGCTGCATATCGCTACCAACCTTACTTTTCTCCACAATTTGCTGTACGCTACCAGCATCGCTGACTTCTTGACCATTAATTTTTTTGATCACATCAGCAACGCGAACACCAGCTTGTGCCGCCGGAGAATCTTTCACAATTCCCAAAACTAACACACCTTTATCTTCCGTCAGCCTCAATTTAGTGTTGGGATTTTTATTAAATTCGGCCTTGACTTCGGGAGTAATACTCAACATCCGAACGCCCAGATAAGGATGTTCGGCTTTACCTGTTGTTGCTAACTCCTCGGCAATTTGTTGTGCTCGATCGATCGGAATAGCAAAACCCAATCCCTGAGCACCTTGAATAATCGCCGTATTCATGCCAATAACTTGACCGCGTTGGTTTAGCAATGGGCCGCCGGAATTACCAGGATTAATCGCAGCATCAGTTTGAATAAAGCTGACGCGCTTGTCGGGAACACCCACATCCGAGCTAGAACGACCTGTAGCGCTAATAATCCCCACCGTTACAGTATTGTCCAAACCGAGGGGATTGCCGATCGCGATCGCCCATTCACCAGGCTGCAACTCTTCCGATTTACCCAAACTAACCACAGGCAAATTGTTAGCTTCAATTTTAACCACAGCCACATCTGTCACTGTATCTATACCTAAAACTTTGCCGACAAATTCCCGACCATCTTTCAGTTTTACCGTCACCGTATCCGCACCATCAACAACGTGAGCGTTAGTCAAAATGCGACCATCGGAACCAAAAACAAAACCCGAACCTGAACCCCGTTCGACCCGATTTTGTGGCGCACTCGGAGATTCTGAGCCAAAGAAACGACGGAAAAATGGGTCTTCTAAAACATCAGGTTGTTGGCTCTTCACTGTGCGAGAGGAATTAATCCGTACCACTGCTGGGCCGACTTGCTGCACTACTTTTGTCACAAAATTAGAGTCTTGAGAGGGCAGTATATTAACAGGAACTGCTGCAATGGGCGCTGGACTTGAGGTTTCACCTTTGATAGCATTAGAACTCCCCGGCACTTGCGAAGTTAGGGCATTGCACCCAACAGTAGCCGTGGAACCGATCAAAATCAAAGATAAAAAAGCCAGTTTTTTCGGTAAAGACAAACGGCGATGATGCTGAGTTTGATTAGGCATATTTTGGGTTTCGGTAATATTGATTTGATTGGAATCAGAGCGGTAATTATAATTAGGGTTTTTCATTGGTAGTACCTACTAAATTAAGTTATGGCAGAAGCAAGATAATCAATGGTTAGACCCAGGAAAAAATTCGGGAGACATCGATAAGGTTGCTATCAAACGAAAGAAGCTTTAATATCAAATCCGGTAACATCGGAATTATTCATCTCTCTTATCTCCCTCTGTGTTCTCTGCGTTCTAGTAAGGTTAAATCATTCCGATGCAGCCGGAAACGATATAACTTAAATTGAAGCATTTTTTACCTCTGTTTGTTTGGGGAATTTACCCTACACCTTGGGGTAGAAACCGTGCTAGGTATGGTCAACTTTGGTTTCCACCGGTGGCGGAGATTTGGAGCCGAACTCAGGCAGCACTGGCTAATTGGCTGATGCTTCAACAATCAAAACTACGGCCCCTGACGTGGAGATTCCGCATTCGCCAGGAATTTTTCACACTTTTGACAACGAAATTAGCCAGTTTATCGATCGGCAGACTCAACAAAAACTCCCGCATTACTTTCTTTCGAGAGGTTTCTGGAATGTTCCACAGCATCAACAGCATTCTTAATAAAACCAGCCATCGGCACAGCCACCAACAAACCAACTACTCCACCCACCTTGATTCCCACCAGGAGCGAAACTAAAATCCAGACGGGATTGAGACCAATAAAACTGCCCATCAGCCTAGGGGCTACTGCATTTTCAATTAATTGATCGATGACTGTAGCCACGGCCAAAACTGTCACTCCCAGCCAAAAGTTGTTAAGTGTGATTAGCAAACTAACCATGCAAATACTAAAAGGTGCTCCAAAAGGAATTAGAGTCATGACACCCACGCCCAAACCAAACAATAGGCCGAAGGGAACTCGCAAAATTAAAAAAGCAACCGTCATGGAAAGTCCCATCAAACTTGCTAAAGTTGCCTGTCCAACGAAGTAGTTGTGAAAGCTTCGCGGTAGCAATTCTCGCAATTGGAGACTCAGCTTGGAGGGCAACCATTTAAACAAGCCTTCCCAAACTTTATCGCCATGCAACAGCAAGTAAAATGTCAGAACTATTGTGAGGAGAAAGTTCAATAGACTGTCTGCTGCGCCTAAGCCAAATTTCAGAATTTCCCCGGTTAGAGACTGCAATTGAGCCGAAAGTCGATCGCTCAATTGAGTAGTCAAACCACTAACATCTATACGTAGATTACGATTTTCTGCCCATTTGTGGAAGGCTTCAATCTGTTCGGTGCCAGAAACGATCCAAGTCGGCAGTCTGGTTGCAAGTTCGGTGAGTTGAGTTAGTAGAATCGGAGCCAGAGTCAGGCCTAAAACCACCAGTACGAATAAAGTAACAAGTAATACTGACAAAACCGCCCGATCGCGCTTCATGCCATAACTCGACAGAAACCGGACTGGGTAATCTAGCAAAAAAGACAGCACTGTAGCGATAACTAAAACAGTAATCAGGGCGCGAAAATATTCAAAGACTAGGAGGGCTAACCAGCAGTTGAGTATTGCTAGGGGGAATAACAATCCATAAATCCACCACTGCGGTAATTTAGTGAAAGGTCTCATTTAAGTTAACGGATTTAAAACCTGAGATTCTAGAGTTAAGTTGAACCCTAATGTTTGTCGCTCTCATTTACTCATACCTGCCTAATGGAAAATTCCCAGTTGTTGAGCTGGCAGCGAAAATTTGGTTTTACACCAAAACCTGCTCCCACAACAATCTTATCTCGTTTCCGCAGGTAAGGATATATAACCTGCGGAATAATTTATTTTTGGATCTTGGTAGTTTACCGTTTAAGGTTCGCGATTCAAGATTTCTCGCCGTGGCGCTCAGAGAGCTAATTGAATTAAACAGTCTACTAATTCCGAGAAAGAAATACCCGAAGCTTCCCAAAGTTGGGGATACATACTGGTAGCAGTGAAGCCGGGAAAGGTGTTGATTTCATTAATCAAAACTTCTCCTGTAGATTCAACGTAAAAAAAGTCTACTCTGCCTAGACCAGCTCCGTCTACTGCTAAAAATGCTTGCACGGCCATTTCTTTAATTTTTGAAATGATGGCACTACTTACCTGGGCCGGAATTGACAAATCAGCTTGCCCTTGGGTATACTTAGTTTCGTAATCATAAAAATCGCTGCTAAAACTAATTTCTCCCACCGTGGAAGCTTGGGGATTGTCATTACCCAAAACCGCACATTCTAATTCTCTAGCAACTACACCAGCTTCCACAATTATCCGGCGATCGTAACTAGCAGCACTGTCGAGAGCAGCTTCTAATTCGGCGCGCGATCGCACTTTAGAAATTCCCACCGACGAACCCAAATTAGCAGGCTTCACAAAGCAAGGATAGCCCAAAGTTTCCTCAATTTTGTCGCACAGTTTCGGGAAAACACAAGGATTAGACCAGATTTCCGAACGATTAACCGCGATGTATTTTACCTGCGGCAAACCTGCGTGAGCAAAGGCCATTTTCATCGCAATTTTATCCATTCCCATCGCCGAAGCTAAAACCCCGGAACCCACAAACGGAATTTGCATTAATTTCAGTAACCCTTGCACCGTACCGTCTTCGCCGTTTGGTCCGTGCAGAACAGGAAAAAAAACATCTATGTCATTGAAACTAGGAAATTCACGAGAGAAAACAGACTCATTATCTGTTCCTGCTGGATTTATTTCCAGAGGTTGTCCGGCTGCTAAAACTTCTTGAGGTATTGTTCCCGACAACCAGCGGCCGTCTTTTTGGATATAGAAGGGCTGAACTTCGTACTTGGTGGCATTTTCGTCCGAAGCAAGAGCTCGCGCGATCGCCCTTGCGGAACTAATTGAGACTTCGTGTTCCCCCGATCGCCCGCCGAATAACAGCCCGACCCGTATTTTTGTCATTTTTTCCCTACTCCTAGCACTTCTTGACAAATATACACGGAGAGAGCGCAACTAACGCACAGACAAACCGCTTTAAGACTACATATCCCCTCCATTCCACTCCTCCTCTGTGTCCTCTGCGCTCTCTGCGGTAAAAAAAAATACATCTTCTTAGAAGACTTCACCAATTTTCCACCATTTCCCCAGTCAAGCTAAAAGCGCGAATATCTGTAATCTTAACCCGCACTATTTTACCCGCTAATTCAGCAATATCACCCTTAAAAAAAGTCAGACGATTGCCGCGAGTCCGCCCCATCACCTGACTGGGTACTTTGAGATTTTGGACTTCGACTAATACCTCTTCAACACGTCCGAAATAGCGTTGCGATCGCTCCATAGCCGTTGTTGTCACCACATGATTAATCCGTTGTAGGCGATCGGCCTTCACCTCCTCACTCAACTGATTTTCCCACAAAGCGGCCGGTGTGCCTGGGCGTGGCGAATAAGCCGCCGTATTCACCAAATCGAAACCAACATCTTCAATCAACTTCAAAGTCTTCTCAAACTGCGCCTCCGTCTCCCCAGGAAAGCCCACAATCGCATCAGCAGTAATCGAAGCATCCGGCATATAACGGCGAATTGTATCAATAATTCGCAGGTATTTCTCCTGAGTATAGCCCCGCGACATCGCCTTCAAAATATCATTGTCGCCAGACTGAAAAGGAATATGAAAATGTTCGCAAACCTGGGGTAATTCCGCACAAGCCTTAATTAATCTTTCCGTAAAATAGCGGGGATGGCTAGTAGCAAATCGCAGGCGATCGACTCCAGGAACATCCTGCACAAAATAAAGCAAATCCGTCAAAGTATGCTGGTTGCTGCCGTCCGGTTTTGTCCCAGGCAAATCGCGTCCGTAAGCATCAATATTCTGCCCCAACAAAGTTACTTCCTTGTAACCTTGACGGCCCAACTCTTCCATTTCGGCCCGGATAGCCTCCGGCATTCGCGACTGTTCAACCCCGCGCACATTCGGCACAACACAATAAGTGCAACGTTCATTACAACCATAAATTACATTCACCCAAGCCGTCACCTTACTATCGCGGCGAGGCTTAGTAATATCCTCCATAATCTCAACAGCTTCAGTGGCCACAACTTGATTTCCCTCGAACACTTGTTCCAGTAAATCTTCAAGCCGATTCGCGTGTTGTGGCCCCATTACCAAGTCTAATTCCGGCACTCTGCGTAGGAGCGCTTCACCTTCTTGCTGCGCCACGCATCCTGCTACAATTAAAGTTAAACCCGGTTCCTGGCGCTTGCGGTGAGCCTGTCTTCCCAGATTAGAATAAACTCTTTGTTCCGCATTGTCGCGAATCGTGCAAGTATTGTAGAGAATCAAGCTAGCTTCGTTAGGGTCTTCCGAGAACTCAAAGCCCATATTTTCCAGAATGCCGGCCATCCGTTCGGAGTCGGCTTTATTCATCTGGCATCCGAAAGTGGTAATGTGATAGCGGCGGGGTTTAACAGTCATGGCGAATTGCAGGCAAATAAAAAATCTAGGTTTTCAACCTTAACCAACTATTATATAACAAATGTAAACTATTTATGAACTTTTATTTTTATTAATTCATTAAAAAAACCACTTTCACCAATTTTTAGGGTTGGTGAAGCACCCCGATTAACTTGCGCCAGCCATAAATAAATATGAGAACCACGCCTCACGCACCAAAATCTATTTGCTATAAATACTCATTTTTCAAACTGCTCTCAGCAACCCCTAGCCTGTGTGGGGTGCGGCCATAAACTTGTTACAGATGGGGGCGAGAAACCCGGTTTCTACGAATTTTGCTTTGTCGTCACGACCAATCTACAAAAAAAACGAGTTTATGAGATATAGCAATCCTAAATCATTGTTGAATTTCTTACTCCCTCCCGTTACTAAGGGGAGGGTTGGGGTGGGGTAAAAATATTTACGAATCATTTAGGACTATATATTGGCACTTATTTATCTATTGATTTTCGACATAAAAACTGATAAATTGTTCGAGCTATCCCGCGCGCTGCTAAATAAGGAACTCCATTTCCCACGGTTTTAAACATATTAGTTAATGTCATATTTTCGGGCAGTGCAAATTTTTTAGGTAGTGACTGAATAGCCAGCGTTTCTGCAACAGAAAGCCTGCGAACTTTGTAAGGGTGCAAGTGAACTTCGTTATTACCATAACAAGCAGTCGGCGAATAACGCCACCTGTGCAAACGCTTGTAAGATTTTTTAGAATCATCTCCCTCATCGACAGCAGCAAACCTTTTAATCCCCGCTCTTGGTTGAAAATAATGTTCCGCATTCGGATGGTTAATTACATCATTTTTTTTCAGCCAAAACTCAACGGTCAACTCTTGGGGAATACAATCAGGACAATGCAAAAAACCATCGCAAACAAAAGCATCAGTCTCAGGCCAAGGATGAGAAAAAACTTCAGATTTGGGATATAAAATCTGACTTGACCAAGGAAATACGCCTTCAGGTAGCATTTGGCTATTTTTATCTAAGGAAATCCCCATATCTTTGACAAGATGCTTTCGGAAACCGATTAAAATAATTCGATCTCTATCTTGTGGCACACCATATTCGATCGCATTAATTAAACGTTCCACAAAGAGATATCCTGCCTCAGCCAACAGATGCTTGAGTTCGTCATAAAACGCTTTATGCTTTTTTGTTCTCCACAAACCTTTAACATTTTCAAACACAAAGAAATCAGGCTGCTGTTGGCAAATTAATTCAATATACGAAGCTGAAAGTTTGCCTTTATCTCCTTCCCCACCTCGGTTTTTGCCACCGATTGAAAAGTCAGGACAAGGCGGCCCGGCAATAAATCCAATAATCTCGTGATTTTTGCGAGCATCTTGCATCAATTCCCGCAAGTGAAGTGCTGGTTTTCCCTCTACAAGTCGAGTCACATCTGCTTCCTCTCCTTCGCAGTGTCCGTATTCGGGCTGTGGCAAATTTAGACACTGGCGAGAGTGACGGTATGCTTGGATGAATGGCGAGAATATTTCATTTACATAAGCTACATTAAAGCCGATCGACTCAAAACCCAAATCGAGGAAGCCTGAACCTGAAAAGAAAGAAAATATACAAGGAAAACGTTGCATTAAAGGATACCAGCAATTTTGATTTCAAAACCAGCTACAGCCAGTTTGTAGCACATTAGATATAGAACTTGCACTCTGGCGATCGAGAGCGCACCTCAACCCAAATATCCCATATATATAGTCACCGTGCCTGATGCCCGATGCCCAGTCCCCGCACCCCGCAAGGGGGGATGGGGGAGTTGCCCCATGCCCGCCTACTATATATAAGCCCAGCTTATAATCGTCATCAGTTTAACTGTCGTTACACCCCTTTACAAATCTTAGTGATAGCCGTAATAATAGAGACATCATCCGAACATTGACAACCAAATACAGCAATCATAAAACCATGACAACAACCTTACAACAGCGCGAAAGCGCCAACGTCTGGGAACGGTTCTGCGAGTGGGTCACAAGCACAGACAACCGGATTTATATCGGTTGGTTCGGCGTCTTGATGATTCCTACCCTCTTAACTGCTACCATCTGCTACATCGTTGCCTTCATCGCTG
>NZ_JBGJZU010000039.1:0-54955 GCF_041354475.1 Microcoleus sp. | reverse complement strand
ATTTGAATGCAGCCATTAATTTATCGCGGTTGGCTAAACCGTGAAAGCTTGCCCAGGGATAGCCGCTCCCATGCTCCCAATGAAGCAAGAAGCAAATGTCTAGACTTGTCTAGGATTTGTATAGCAGCGAAAGAAACAAGAAATTTGACGGGGGAGTCGATCGCACCAATCACAAGTTAAAAGCAAAATTTACAAATTGAAGCTGACAGGTAGTTGCAGCTTAACACCAGCTTTCAATTTTTGGTGACTGATTGTCTATTATAATAAGTAGCAATTATCTCAAAAAACGACTACCCAAGACAGTCTAATGCTCAAAGGTCAAAAAATACTCTGTCCCCAAAAAGATCTGTGAGCGTTAACAGAATCTACCAAAATCATCGTAGAACAACTGCTGCAATTATCAAACAACCTGTTGAAAGTTGTCACCTATGAGACCCACAGAAATAATTTACTGATGGTCATCCACTCAAATCAAGAAATCGAAAGTTTCATCAAACTCAAGGGAGATCGTCAATTAGCCCTTACTTAGGAACTTAAACACTGAATGTCAGATAGAACCCAACTCGAATATACCTTGGCTCAGTCTACAGCCACTCCAGGTGCATCCCCAGACCCAACCCGCCCCCTAGCTTTGACCATTGCCCGTGCTGCCGAAGACCGCAAAGGGGATGATATTGTCTTGCTTCGGGTATCAGAAGTGTGCTACTTAGCAGATTACTTTGCGATCGTCACCGGATTTTCCAACGTGCAGGTACGAGCTATCTCCCAAGCGATCGCCGACCAAGTAGAAGCAGAATGGGATCGCTTGCCACTGCGCATAGAAGGGCAATCAGATGCCAGTTGGGTAGTGATGGACTACGGCGACGCGATCGTACACATCTTGAAACCTCAAGAGCGTGAATTCTACAATTTAGAAGCGTTCTGGGGACACGCCGAACGCATTGACTTTTCTGTCGCGCCGAGAGGTTGATTAACAGTAAGACTTTTTCTGACATTTGGTAACAATCACTTACATTTGCCCAAGGTCTTGATGTCATGTAGAATGAATTTAGCCGCTCGGATTTAGGTGAAAAACCTTGGTAGTAAGCAACCTCTATCTAAATAAGTTGCCTCTACAGTATCAAAGCAAATAATCAAAGTGGCTAAATGCGGTCACGCGAAAACCAAGCTGAACGCTCATAGTACAAGTGCTTGTAGAGATTTCTACGGGCATTGGTTGATACGCCTTAGTTGAGAACTGATCTCAACTTATGTATTTGTTAGCAAACGTTAGCAAAAAAGTATCGGATAGCTAATGTGAAAGACACTTCTGTTTCTATTTGTCCTGTTCCCCAAGAACAGCGACCACTCAATGAATACCAAGAACTCAAAGAGTCCTGGTTTTTTAGTTGGGCAACCCTGAGTTGGCGGCAGTATTTGACAAAACTGGCTTGGGTGTGGGGTTGGAGTTGCTTGGTATCCGGGCCGATAGCTGCTGCTAGTTTTGTTCCGGTCAAGTATCCAGTTCAGTTTGCCCTTAGTGGTGCCGCTGGTGCCACTTTTATTCTAGGATTAGCTTTGCTGCGACTGTACTTGGGTTGGTTTTATGTGCGATCGCGCCTTTCTAACCCCACAGTCGTCTACGAAGAATCCGGCTGGTATGACGGTCAATCCTGGGTGAAAACTCCTGAAGTCTTGCTTCAAGACCAGTTAATTGTCAACTACCAGCTAGAACCTATTCTGAAGCGTCTGCGGCAGACATTTTATGGTTTGACGGTATTCCTGGTTGCCGGGGGAGTAATTTGGAGTTTTTTGTAATCGGCAATGGGTTCTGGGGGATTATTGAGTTGTGAGCGATCGGTTTTGGCTGCAAGATCCAATTTGTAACTGACAAATCGCAACTGATAAATTACACTCACAATTCATAAATTCCTCAAGCCCAATCTAAAATCTAAACTCTAAAATCTAAAATTGATATGACAAGGGGAAAACGAACCCAAGCTCCAGAACTGGAAGTCAGACTGCTGCGCGAAGGTATTGTGGAATCTAAGCACCGAGTCCAGGCTGCTGTCTGCGACAATCGCGGCCGCGTTCTGTCCGTTGCTGGTAACTCGGAAACGGCAACCTTTGTCCGTTCTTCACTCAAACCTTTTCAAGCTTTGGCGGTGACAGCGACCGGTACTTTAGAACGCTACGAACTCACGGATCGAGACTTAGCGATTATGTGCAGTTCTCATCAAGGTACGATCGAGCAATCACGACAGGTGTTTAACGTCCTATGGCGCTGCGACATTGACCCTTCTAAACTGCAATGCCCGATTCCTGAAGGTAAAAAGAGTTCCCTGCAATACAACTGTTCCGGCAAACACGCCGGAATGCTGGCAGTGTGTCAGCAACTGCACTGGCCGCTGGAAACTTATTTGCGGCGCAAACATCCCGTCCAGCAGCTTATTTTGGGCAAGGTGGCTGACTTACTGGCAATGCCAGCCGAAGAGTTTATCAGCGCTCGCGACGACTGTGGCGCTCCTACCTATTTATTGCAGTTGGGGCAAATGGCTGCTCTCTACGCTAAGTTGGCCAGTGGTGACAATGTGGATATGGAGCGGATTGTTCGCGCTATGACTCACCACCCGATGATGGTGGCTGGTGAGGGCAAATTTGACACGGAACTGATGCGCTTGACTCAAGGGGAGTTGGTGAGCAAGTCCGGTGCCGAGGGCGTGCAGTGCATTGGCCGGGTTGGCGAAGGTATGGGTTTGGCAATTAAGGTAACAGATGGGGCAAAGCGGGCTAAATATGCTGTGGCGATTCACTTGCTCAAGCAGTTGGGGTGGATCACCGCGGCGATCGCCGAAACTCTTTCGGAAACTTACATGACTCTGAGTGAATTCAAGCGCTTGGAGGTAGTCGGGGAAGTTTCCATGCTCTAAAAGTGCTGATGGCAAGCCGATTTGAGCAACCCCACCCACCCTCTCAAAAGTTTTTTTGATTTAGGGGTTGCTATTTTCCTAAAGGTATGTTTATATTAGAGAAGAGACAAAGCGACGCGGGATAGAGCAGCCTGGTAGCTCGTCGGGCTCATAACCCGAAGGTCAGTGGTTCAAATCCACTTCCCGCCACCAAATTAAATAAAACAATCCCCTATAACCCAAAAGGTTATGGGGGTTTTGTTGAATGAGACAAATAAATTCGATCGCTAAATCTGCTGGGCTTGCTGCCAATCAAAAATCAGGTTGAGTTGTTCTAGTGTAACCAGCCCGTACTGCCACAGAACCAGAGGCAGTTGACCGGCATCTTGTTCGCCGTGTCGCAGAGCTAGTGCGATCGCCGAATGGGATATCGCCAACTCCCCCTGCAAATAATCGATCAGTTGAGCCTTTCCCATCACCTTCACCGCCAGTTTTATACGCTTTTTGTAAATATATGTACCTAATCGGGCTGAATCAGAGATTTAGTTATCCTGATTCTCGGTGGATCGAGGGGAGTTTGGTGTGATGAGAAGTGCCTATAAATTGTGATATAAATGGTCACAAAAGGCGATCGCTATCACCAAAAATCAAATTATTGCAAATTCCTACAATCCTAGCTGAATCTGAACTCCCCCTCCAGTACCAGTGTCACTAGGTTTGGGAGGTAAAGGATTTGCTTGGCGCTCGGCATCGGAAGGAGTGGCGATCGAGTCCAATTGGCGATCGCTTTTGATCCGAAAAGTGTTGCTCCAGCGACTAGCTCTGATACCCAAATTACCCACGGTTTGTGGTTCACCAATCCACTGTTGGTAGTCAGAGTCAAGGGTTCTATCTTCCACCGTCCTCAGCGAATCTCCCGATAAAGTCGTTTCTGAATTTTGTGGCACTATTCGGGGTCTTTGTTGGGCTAGAACCGGCAGAGTCATACCGATTAACATGGAGCTCAGTCCCACAACAGTGCCAAGAGTAGCCATAATTACATTCACGATCGCTCCTTGTGCTAGTTGCATCCTATTATTCTGATTATATCCAGTTTAAAAAAATTCATAAACTGTCGAATTAACCAGCATCAGCCAGAAAGCCAAGCTCATAGTCCGCGGGGGGAAGCTATCCTGAAGGCGCGCCTTCTGGAAGGGTAGTCAGAAATCGCCCCTGTTGCGAAAGCGGGCGATCGGGTTAAGATAATGGTGACATAAGTAGCAAGGGTGCATCTCAATTTTGCAAATATATTCCTAGGGGCGAATTTAATCCGTGGTGCAAAAATATGAGTTTTTAACAGCAAATTACCCGAAAAAACTCTTTCAATTTCAAAATCTACCCTACTTAGGTTGCAGTTTACCGAAACATTGTGGGTTATTAAAAATTTAGCTTCATCATGCCAATCAGATATCTGACCAACCAGATTGTAACAATGTTGGGCAAAGTACCAATTCGGATCGTCCTGGTTGTGCCTTTTGCCCTCCAGACTTTTGCTGCTGTAGGTCTAACTGGGTGGCTATCGCTGCGGAACGGGCGCATAGCAGTCAACGATGTGGCTGCACAACTGCGGGCAGAAGTTACATCGCGTATCCAGCAACATATTAATAGTTATATTGCCACGCCACACCAAATCAATCAGCTAAATATTGATGCCATCCGTCTCGGTATTTTAAAAGTAGATGATTCCGCTAGTTTGCAGAAATACTTTACCAAACAAATCCAAGCCTTCGATAAAATTAGCTATATTGAATTCGGCTCAGAAAAAAAAGATTTTATTGGAGTAGAACGCCTCGCTGATGGTAATTTACAATTTCAGATTTCTAACAAATCTACTGCCTATCACTTTCAGAGCTACGCAGCATCGGAGTTAGGGACACCAAGCAAGCTGTTAAAAAGTAGTCCCAACTACGACCCTCGCATCCGCCCCTGGTACACAGCACCATTGGAAACTGGCAAACCGACTTGGAGCAAAATTTATACTTATTTTGACTCACCAAAACTAGCGATTACGGCGGCTGCACCGGTTTACGGCGAAGGGGGCGAACTGATTGGAGTAGTGGGTTCAGACTTGATACTTTCCCATATCAATAAATTCTTGAATCATCTAAAAATAGGTAAATCTGGAGAGACTTTTATTGTAGAAAGGTCTGGAGAATTGGTGGCAAATTCCACTCAGGAACCGCCATTTATTGTTAGTAATGGTGTGGCAAAACGGATTAGGGCAACGAGCAGCAATAATCCTTTGATTCGATCGACTGCTCGCTATTTGACCAAGCGCTTCGGGGATTTGAGGAAGATTAATGACACTTACCAGCTAGATTTTGCCATCGACGGGGAACGGCAATTTCTACAAGTAACGCCGCTTGCTGATGAGAGAGGGCTCGACTGGCTGATTGTGGTGGCGGTTCCTGAAGCCGATTTTATGGAAAAGATTCACAGCAACACTCGCGACACTGTGTGGCTGTGTTTCGGTGCTTTGGTGGTGGCGATCGCGATTGGTGGCTTAACTTCGAGGTGGATTGTGGTCCCAATTCAGCGTCTGAGTAAGGCTGCGGAGGATTTGTCGCGGGGAGAATGGGACTCGACGGCACTAGAACGGCAGTTGATGGCATCTGTCAAGCGCGAGGATGAGGTGGGTGTTCTGGCGCGTTCTTTTCATCGGATGGCGGGTCAGTTGGAAGAGTCTTTTACTACTCTAGAAGATCGGGTGGAATCGGCGATCGCGGACAAAACTCAATTAATTAGCTCTCTCAAAAACTCGCAGCAAAAACTCGCTATTCACCTGCATCAAACTCCTTTAGGGGCTATTGAATGGAATCTCAATTTTGAAGTAGCGGAATGGAATTTATCAGCCGAAAGAATTTTTGGCTACAACCGTTTGGAAGCTATGGGAAGTCACGGAGTCGATCTGATCGTTCCTGAAAGTGCTAAGGAGTACGTCAGGCAATTATCTATCACTTTGTTAACTAATCAAGGAGGAGTTAGTAGCATCAACGAGAACGTCAGAAAAGATGGTAAAGTTATTCTTTGCGAGTGGTACAATACTACTTTGGTGGATACTGATGGTTGTATAATCGGAGTAGCATCGCTGGTTCAAGATGTGAGTGATTTTCACAATGCTATGGCGCAGTTGCGGGCTAGCGAGGAGCGGTTTCGTCAGTTGGCAGAAAATATTCACGAGGTATTTTGGATTAGAGAACCAAATCACCAGCAGATAGTTTATGTGAGTCCAGCTTGTGAGAAAATATGGAATCGGAGCAGTCAGATTTTGTATTCTGAACCCACATCTTTTTGGGATGCGATTCATCCAGACGATCGCGATCGCATCTATGCTGCTTTTGAGAAACAGGTGCGGGGCGATTATGATGAGGAATATCGAGTAGTGCGATCGTCCGGCTCAGTCTGTTGGGTACGCGATCGGGCTTTTCCAGTACGAAATGAAACAGGAGAAATTTACCGCATCGTCGGCATTGCTGAAGACATTACCCAGCGCAAATTAGCAGAAGAATTCCAAAAAGTCGCTCAAACTGCTCAAGCAGCCAACCAAGCAAAAAGCGCATTTTTAGCCAATATGAGCCACGAATTACGAACTCCCCTCAACGCGATTATCGGCTACAGCGATCTACTCAAAGAAGATGCTGAAGACTTGGGTTGCGAAGATTTTATCCCTGACTTGTTGAAAATTCAAACTGCTGGGAAACACTTGCTATCTTTAATTAGTGACATTCTGGATATTTCTAAGATAGAAGCAGGGCGAATGGAACTATATTTAGAAACTTTCAGCCCTGCTCATTTAATTGATGAGGTAGTTTCGACAGTCGATTCCTTGGTACAGAAAAATTCTAATAAGTTTGAAGTAGATTGCGATCAAGAGTTGGGAGTGATGTATGCTGATATTACCAAAACTAGGCAAATATTACTCAACTTGCTGAGCAATGCAGCCAAATTCACTAAAGGTGGCAAGATTAAAATCAGCGTTGAAAGAGTGAAAAACCAAAGCTCAAAGCTAAACAAACAAGAAGACTCTAGCGAATGGATAGTTTTCCGCGTAGCTGATACAGGTATTGGTATTCCCCCGGAACAATTACAGCATTTATTTCAAGCTTTTATACAGGGCGATGCCTCCACCACGCGCCAGTATGGCGGCACAGGTTTAGGATTAACCATTAGTCGTCACTTTTGCCTGATGATGGGTGGGGATATTCAAGTCGAAAGTCAGTTAGGTTGCGGTTCTATTTTTACAGTGCGCTTGCCCGATCGCGTTACATTAAAAAGAGAGAGTTAAAGTCATGACTACCAAAGGATTTTAATTTTTAATTTGAGGTTTTTGTCGCCCCAAAAGTTGGGCGGTTAATACACCCCCGACAAACCCAAAAAAATGGGCTTGCCATGAAACTCCTGGCTGAGATGGTAATACTCCCCAAATTAAACTGCCGTAGAAGAAACCAACAATTAAAGATAGTAAAATTGAAGTAAAGCTACGCTCAAAGTAGCCTCGCAGCAGCAAAAAGCCGAAGTAACCAAAGATTAATCCGCTGGCGCCAATATGAACGGAATTGGGCGCGCCGGTTAACCAAACTCCCAATCCGCTAACTAGCATAGTGACGCCACTGACGACAAAAAAATCGCTAACTTCTCGTAGCATAATCAACCAACCCAATGTCACAAAAGGAACGGTATTGGCGGCTAAGTGGGCAAAACTGCCGTGTAGAAAAGGCATTAACAGGATGCCTTGAAGTCCGTCAAGGTTGCGGGGGCGCACTCCGTAGGAATTGAGCGCGCCTCGGAAGACAAATACATCGACAATCTCTATCATCCAGAAGAGGGCGACGCAGCCACCGAGAATGGCGACATGACTTTGCAATTCCCTGGTGATAGTTTTGGTATTTGGGTTGCTCATGGTTGGTGAGGGTGATGATTGACGGCTATCTATAATTGTAGGATTTTTTGAGCGATCGCTCCAGGAATAGTTAAGGCTGGGTTTCAAAGAATTTTGTAGCCAGACTCATTTGTAACTCTTATCACTTTTATCTAAAATTCCGCATTTTCACGTATGGAATAATTCACAGAAATCAGTCAGAATTAAAAGAGAACTACAAAAAGTGAGTCAACCGAATGTAGAAAGTAAAACATCAAAGGCAGAATTTCTAGCCCATAGATGAATCCTTGGTGTGGAAGTAAGGACACTTATTCGATCGCACACTCTGTCTGAAAAAAGTATTGTATTAGACAATACAACGCAATGGTCAGCAAGCCGAGCCCAAATTTTTCCTGCTACTTTCAGCATAACTGCTTTGGTGCGATCGCCCGTACCTGCAACTAGCTCTAAAATTCAAGGAACTAATTTTTTAGCCAAAAGTCATTAATTCAAGAAGTTCAATCCGGTAAAGCAAAACGGGATGCTGTAGATACTGATTGTAGATAATCTCCTAACTCTACAGAGAGTTCTTGGCACCTCGTTGTAAAAGAGGAACAGATCAAAATGAATGTATTTCAGCATACAGTACCCCACCGCACTCTGCCAATTTGGGTATGGGTTGGTAAACAAGAAACCGCCGTTAGTGTCGCTACAAATCCTCAACCTTACGGTAAAAAACCGCGCTTTGACTTATGGCATCCGCTGAAACAGTGGCTGGATAGCACCGAAATTAAAAGTCAAAAATTGGCTCGATTGTTGTGTAAGTTTATTCCGTCCCAGTGTCCCTTTGAGCGAGAAATCAAAGTTGGCGATCGCACTTTATTTCGCATTCCGCCGATGTGCAAGTTAAACCCCCTTTACGAACAAGTGGTGGGGATGCGGTTTCGAGCTTTGTGTTATTTGGCTGATGAGTGTGGCGAGGATGTGACTCCCTATTGTTAATTGTGTAACAGCGTCAATTTCTAACTCTATTTTATTTTTACTCTCCCTATTCCTTGTTGGGGAGGTTTTTTTTATTTTAAGTTTTTTTATTTTCAGATTATTCGGCGATTGAAATCGCTACTACACAAACAAAGTCGGCCTACGCCGACTAAGAGATAGATCCCCGACAACTTCTGGGAAGTCGGGGATCTAACATATCTCGCGTTTATCTACTAAAAGGAGCGAATCACTCGTTGTTCGAGAAAGAGTTTGCCATTTTTATAGACACTGAGGCTGGCTCCTGTAACAATGTAATCGTAAGCGCCATTTTTTGCCACGTAACCAGTCCCCTCTTCACTACGAGCACGCAGGGCGATCGTGCTGCCGTTACTCTTTTTCACGCCGTAGTAATATAGTTGATTTGCTTTGTTGTAGCACAGATAAATGCGAAAGTTGCTCGTCTCGTAATAGTGTTCCACTTTCTGTCCTTTGCGAACACAGAAATCGCTCACCAGTTTTTGTGGAGTGGATGCGTTAGCTATTTGTATTGTTTCAATTGGAGACTGAGTGTGAGACGCTGTTGGTGCGGTGGGATTGTTCGATTGTCCGAGAGCAAAAGTGGCCGCGGGATTGCTGGCAAATAACATTAAACCAAGTAAGCTGGTTTGTGTGACTCTTGCTGTGAAGTTCATAAGTCATTGCTTTAAAATATGTTGATGGGTCTACCCTAGATAAGTTGGATTGATTTGCGCGATCGCACATTACAGTTTTCACAATTGGCCTAAAGGAGGAAATGCCTTGATGTAATTTCTGTTTTCGCTGAGATATTGCACGATTCTCAATAAGTTTTCAAGGGCGAGTTAGAATCCCACGGTATTCGAGGAGGGAACGTATAGTGGAAATGGTCGAAAAGCCCGTTTTTGAGAATGGTGTTCTGCTGTGAGTTTCCCCACAACCGACTAGCGGGTGGACAATTTGATAACTGGCACTGCTTAATTTAAGGTGGCTGTGGCTGGGATGATTAATCGAAAGGCGATCGCCCGAACCAAGCAGAGAAGTGTTTTAAATATTGTGCGCCAACTGCGGGCGCAGATGCTAATTTCTATGAATTTCGATAAGTGCGATCGTCCGCCACGCACCCGCAACCCACGAGGGAACTGTTTACGTGTCGTTTTTGGGCTTTTCCGGCCCAGAAGGTAGATCTCCCTTTTTTTTGGCTTCTAACACCGCTGTTTCAACGATAAAAGCTATCAAACTAGCTGTGGGTCTACCTTGTCGATCGGCCCACAGTTCTAAGGATTCATATATGTAGTCGGGGAGTGTGATGTGAACGCGCTTGCTCACTGTGAATACTTGCTTTTTGCTAACGCTCCCAATCATACAAGTTTACGCCGATCGTACAAATTATATTTCAGGTTCGATCGGGATTGTCCTCTTCGTAATCCATTAAGTCTCCGGGCTTGCAATTTAGTGATTTGCAGAGAACGTTTAACGTTGCTGCGTCTATTCTGGTCAGGTAACGGCGAGTTTTGAGCCGAGAAATAGACCTGGGATTCATGCCCGTGAGGAGGGCCAGTTCTTTGTTACTGATATTCCGATCGGCCATGACAACTGCTAATCTCCACCGAATCACTGTTTAATTGCTCACAACCTTTGCAAGGCAGATGCTAGCACCTTGTAGGTCAAATTTTTTGCTGTATAGACTGTTACAGTTGTATAATAGACCGCTGCGGTTGTCAAATTGTTTTATTTGGATTAAACTAAGTATGCAAAAGTCAAAAGCCAGTCCGATGCTTTCCGAGGGCTCAGGACTGGCTATGGCTCCCATTAACAAGGAGATAAATCTATTATGCGGTATGAAAAACGTCTCAAGCCGTGGATCGTGGTTCGTTTGCTTCCGAACCTACAAAGAATCGTTATCGGTCGCTTTCGCAGTTGGTCAGATGCAGAGGGTCATTTGCGAGTTCTCAAACAACTGCTTCCTGCTGCTCGATTGACCTTAGTTTTCGATCCGATCGATTAATTTTGGTTGGGAGTTATTGAAGCGCGATCGCCCGCTTATTTGAAAAGGGCGATCGTAGATGTTGGAATCTGATCGAGAACAGGCAAGATGCCTGTTCCACAAAAAATGGTTTTTGTTGTGGGGTGGGCATCCTGCCCGCCCGTACTTTCGGGCAATGTTAAACTAGACACAAGATATGAATTGAGTTGAGGAAAAAACCGTGGTAGCTATTCTACAAGTAACAGAACAGCCAACAGCACAACGCTACTTCACTCCAGAAGAATATCTAGCCCTGGAAGAAGCAGCAGAGTACAAAAGTGAATATCGCGACGGAGTAATTATTCCCATGACAGGTGGAACTACAAATCACAATCAAATCGGTGGAAATATTTATATCGCATTAAGTCTGGGTCTCAAAAAACAGGACTATCGAGTTTTCTTCGGTGACGTGCGTCTGTGGATGACAAAAAAGCGAATTTATACTTATCCCGATGTGATGGTAATTCCGGGTAAACCTGAGTATTTCAATAATCGCAAGGATATTGTGATGAATCCTCAAGTGATTATTGAGGTTTTATCGAAATCTACGAAGGCTTACGATCGCACTGACAAGTTTAAGTTGTATCAAACGATTCCCACATTTCAAGAGTATATTCTGATTGACCAATCCCAGGTTTATGTAGAACAGTATTGCAAGTTGGCAAACAAACGGTGGTCGTATAGTCAGTATGATGAGGAAGATGCGGCGCTAGTTTTTAGTTCTTTTCAGGTTGAAGTAGCGCTGGCTGATGTTTATGAAAAGGTGGATTTTGAGGCAGAAAAGGAGCCAGAACATGAGTCTGAAGAGAGTGGGGAGGCATAAGTGCGATCGCGCTTCGTTTGAAAAGGGCGATCGCTCGCTTGTTTATTCAAGCACTTTGATGATGGTGGCGATCGGGATAAACAGTGAAAGTTCATCATCCTCTAAAGGTATGAAACCGTATTTCAAATAAAAATCTTTAGCTTGCTGATTTTTACTATCGACTATCACCGCAAATATCCCCACCTCAGAGGAGAGGCGAACTGAAGAGCGAAATGACTCCATTAACAGTTCTCTTCCTAATCCTCTCCCTGCATTGAGATAGCCACAGCAAGTTTGCCTAGACGTATTGCTGGTACTGGATAGCGAGGTAATCCTCTGCGATAATTTTCAGGTAAAGATTCGCGTTTAATTTCAGCCGTACTGACCGAATAATAGCCGGCTACATCTCCAGTTTCATCTTCTGGAATTGCCGCAAAAGTTTTAGCAATTCCTCTTTTATCATTCTGTCGGGCATATTTTTTGAGGTACTCATTTAACTCCGGTATTCCGCAGTCAAAAGCTTCTCTTTTTAGTCGGCTATCATCTATTGTACAAAAAATCCATTTCATTGTTTACCAGTTCCCGTACTTTTCCTGATGCTCTTTGATAGCTGCTTTGAGGGCGGGGTTGGGTTCCGGTGGATTTTCGATCGCAGATGCAAAGATTTCCCAATCGCGATCGCTCAACACAATTTGCTCTACTTCTATAGGTGGCTGTTTGGCTGCATTTAGAGCGATTTCTAGGAGATATTCGCCTAGACTCATAGACTTGGCGGCGGCTGCTTTTTCTAGGATTTCTTTGTGTGTTTGACTGAGGGTTAACTCTATTTTTGTTGGTGTATCGGTTGGTGTTGACATTGTTTTGTTACCAAATAGCGATCGACTAATTTTAGTGTAGCAATATCGGTCGGAGTAAGATTGCCTGATCTGATATTCTAGCAAATGGGGAAGCGATCGCGCTTGCTTGGAAAAGGGCGATCGCTCCGACAAGAGTGTTAAACTGAATCTAGCGGTCGTGTTAAGCAAGGAAAAAATAGCCGTGATGCCTATACAATAAAAAAATGTTGCTCAAATGAATAAATAATTAATATCTAATTGAAAAGACATGACTCAAAATAATTTACTGTCTCGCATTTCAATCGACTCGAATATCTGCTTTGGCAAACCCTGTATTCGCGGCCATCGCATCTGGGTTTCTCTGATTCTTGACTTTCTTGCTAGCGGCATGACTTTGGAAGAATTGCTTGAGGAATATCCGGGAATTGAACGAGAAGATGTTTTGGCTTGCATTGCTTATGGGGCTGAGTTGGCAAGAGATTGTTATGTCGAAATTCCTCTGGCTGAAAAAAAGGTAGTTTTAAAGTGAAGTTAAAACTTGATGAAAATTTGGGCAGCATCCGCGTTGTTTCGATTATATCGTTTACGATTGGATCGGAATGATTTAACCGCAGAGAGCGCAGAGGACACAGAGGAAGAGAAGAGAGAAATGAATAATTCCGATACTAGCGAACTAAGATAATTCATCCGTTACATCCGTTACAAAATCCGTTGCCGAACTTCCTTCTGCTATAAGCAAGGGCATCCACAAGAGATGCCCTCACCGCAATCCAAACTACGCCCCGACAGCTTCCTTCGCCGCGTAAAGCACCTCAGCATTAATCTTCTCAATCCCTCGTTCGCGCGCAAACTTCTCAGTATTCCGCTTCACTTTTCCGCGCACAAAACCAGGGATTTTATTCAACTCAGCTTGTCCATCCTTCGTCCAAGCCATATCAGAATCAGCCGAAATTCCCTTAGTAATCACTTCCTTCGTATCGTGGCCACCGAAGATTTCCAGCAAGTGATCTTCCATGCCCAAAGTAAAGGAATTGTAGACCAAATCTACGCACTGATTTGTGCCTTCGTAACCCAAAAATGGCTTGTAGCCGATCGGGAAATTTTGAACGTGAATCGGCGCAGCAATTACGCCGCAGGGAATATCCAACCGCTTACCGACGTGGCGTTCCATTTGGGTACCGAAAATTGCCGAAGGTTCCGCTTTGGCGATCGCATCTCCGATCGCCCCGTGATCGTCGGTAACAATCACCTCATCGCAATACTCGCTTACCTGTTCCCGGAACCAATCAGCATCGTGTTTGCAGTAGGTTCCTGCCCACACAACGTGGATTCCCATCTCGCGAGCCAAAATCTTCGTCATGGCTGCTGCGTGGGTATTATCGCCAAATACAACGGCTTTTTTGCCTGTTAAGTTTTGACAGTCGATCGACCTGGAAAACCAAGCAGCCTGAGACACAAATCTTGTTTGTTGATCGATGAAATTTTCGTAATCAACATCGGCACCTTGGGCATTCAATACTTGCTGAATTTTGCGAATACAACGGGCCGTTTCTACCACACCCATGGGGGTAATATCCACCATCGGCGTGCCGAATTCTGTTTGCAAATACTCTCCGGCCATCATCCCTAATTCGCGATAGGGAACCAGGTTAAACCATGCCCGCGGCAGTCTTTTTAAGTTATGAACTGAAGCGCCTTCGGGAATAACTTCGTTGACTTCGATGCCCAAATCTGTCATCAAACGCTTCAACTCGGTGCAGTCGTGCTGGTTGTGGAAACCCAGGGTTGACATTCCGATGATGTTGACTGATGGTTTTTCGCTTTTGGTTTCTACTAAATCGCCTTTTTTGCGGGCTTTGCTGATGTAAAATTTGACGATTTGTTCTAAAGTGCGATCGGCTGCTTGGAGTTCGTTTACCCGATAGTGGTTAACATCAGCCAACAACACATCGCCTTTGGCTTCCAATTGAGCTCGCTCCACGAAGTTTTCTAAGTCTTCTTGCAGAATGCTGGAGGTGCAAGTGGGAGTCAAAACGATTAAATCTGGGTGTTCTTCTCTGTCTTTACGGGTGATATTGTCCACCACTCGTTCCTGGGAACCGCGGGCGAGTACGTGTCTGTCAACGACGCTGGTGGTGACTGGGGTGAAGTCCCGTTCTCTTTCTAGCATGGAACGCATGACGTTGAAGTAATCGTCTCCGATGGGTGCGTGCATGATTGCATGGACGTTTTTGAAGGAACTAGCAACGCGCAGGGTGCCAATGTGGGCTGGGCCTGCGTACATCCAATAAGCCAATTTCATAGGTATTTTTCCTTGTGCTGGTTGAGAGTTGCTCGATCGGGCGATTACTGCTAAATTTTAGGGTTGTTTTCGATTCTCTCACCGAATGAATCCTTTAGAAATAGTGAGTTTCTCTAGATTTGTTGATTTGGGCGATCGGTCAAACCCTCTTCCTGCTAAGGATTTGACCCCTAAATAAAATAACTTTGCTCGGCTTTTATTGCAATAATTCTTAATGTTTTGTCAATTTTCGTTAACAGCTAGGCAAATTCAATTCCTATAACCTAGATATTAAATGCTTACATGATTCCTCACAGCTAGATATTAATCAATTTAATTGATTTTTTAGAGCCTACTATAAATACTATTAATATAGTAAAATACGCATTTATTTGAAAATTTCTTCCATACTGACGCAAAAGCTGCAAGTCTTGTGATTAATCATACAAATTCCTGAAAAATCCGGTTGGGGCGGGGAAGTCCAGAATCATTGTGCAGCGAGTATACAGCAATAATTTCATTCTTTAATCTAAAATACTATGAACTCTCTATGGCTGACTCCTGTGGATGCCAAAATCCCTACGGTGGGAGGCTACCGGTAGTGGTTTGCTGTCAAGGCCCACTTTCCCACGCATCCCAAAAAACAGCTCTTGAGTGATAATGGAGAGTAATATTAACTTAGCACACCTAATTTCAGAGAACCCAACTATGATGGCAATTCCCGGCGTTGCAGTTCTCGCTCTCATTTATGAAAGCAGCACATCCCTGGTTTACCGCGGCCGGGATGAGCAGAACAATCAGCCTGTTATTATAAAACTTATCAAAGAAGACTATCCGACTCCAGAAGAGCTGAATAGATATCGGCGCGAATATCAAATTACTGCCAGCTTAAAGTTAGACGGAGTGGTAACAGTCCACAAGTTGCTATCTGTGAGAAATAGTTTGGCAATGATTTTAGAAGATTTTGGCGGCGAATCTTTGAGAATCTTCATGGCTTCCCAAAAATTCACAATTTTAGGATTTTTAACTACGGCTATCAAAATTGCTGAAACCTTGGGAGAAATTCACGCTAAAAATGTAATTCACAAAGATATTAACCCCGGTAATATTGTTTTTAACTCAGCTACTGGCAAAGTCAAACTCATAGATTTTAGTATTTCCACTGCCAGCGAATTGGATAACATTCCCAATAAAGACCCTAATTTTTTAGAAGGTACTTTAGCCTATATGTCGCCGGAACAAACCGGTAGAATGAACCGGGTAATAGATTATCGCACCGACTTCTATTCCTTGGGTGTCACCTTCTATGAAATTCTGGCAGGACAACTCCCTTTTAACACAGCCGATCCCATGGAGTTGGTTCATTGTCATATCGCTAAACAGCCAGTACCTCTTAAGGAAATTGCACCGGAAATCCCTCAAGCTGTTTCAGATATTGTGATGAAATTGTTAGCCAAAACTGCTGATGAACGCTATCAAAGCGCCTGGGGACTGAAAGCAGATTTGGAATCTTGTCTGTTTCAGTTGCAGACATCGGGGTTGATTTCTGAGTTTACTCTCGGTAGTCAAGATATTTCTGATAAATTTAAAATTCCTCAAAAACTCTACGGTAGACAGCGAGAAGTAGAAACTCTTTTAGCAGCATTTGAACGGGTGGCAGCCACAAATTATCGCTCTTCCCGTCGCACCGAACATTCTCAAATTGCTGTGATTAATAAAGATGTAAAATCCACAGCAGAAACTTCTCAATTATTGCTAACCCGAAGAGAATATCATAAATCCCGCAGCGAGATGATGTTAATTGCTGGTTATTCCGGTATTGGCAAGTCCGCCATGGTGAAAATTTTAGAAAAACCGATTACTTGCAGACATGGATATTTTATCTGGGGTAAGTTTGACCAGTACAAACGGACGATTCCTTACTCGGCGGTTGTGATCGCTTTTTCAGAATTGGTGCGACAGCTTTTAACTGAAAGTGAAACCCAGTTAGCAGTGTGGCGGGAAAAACTTCGCAGCGCTTTCGGCCAAAATGGGCAAATTATTATTGATGTCATTCCCGAAGTAGAACTGATTGTGGGACCTCAGTCTCCTGTAGTTGAATTAGGGCCAACGGAGTCTCTAAATCGCTTTAATCTGGTTTTTCAAAATTTTATTCGCGTATTTTGTCAGCCAGAACATCCCCTGGTAATTTTTCTGGACGATTTGCAGTGGGCTGATTCGGCGACTCTCAAGTTGATCGAGTTGATGATGACAGATGAGGCTACGCAATATCTGTTTTTAATTGGGGCTTATCGCGATAATGAAGTCAGTCCCACTCATCCTTTAATGATGACTGTCGAGACGCTGCGAAATCAAGAAGCAATTGTCAATCAGATTGCTTTATTGCCACTGGGAGTGGATAATATAACTCATTTAATTGCAGAGACTTTGCATAGCGATCGAGAATCTGTCAAACCTTTAGCTGAACTTGTTGTCAGCAAAACTGATGGCAATCCTTTTTTTGTAAATCAATTTTTACACACATTATATCAGGAAGACTTGCTGGTTTTTCATCCGCCTCTGTCGGGAAATAAAGGCGGCTGGCATTGGGACATAAATCAAATAGAGCAGTGCGCCATCACTGATAATGTGGTAGATTTGATGGTGCAAAAGTTAAGAAAACTGCCTAGTTCCACTCAGCAAGTTTTGCGTTTAGTAGCTTGTTTGGGTAATGAATTTGACTTAAACACCCTGTCTTTAATTAATGAAAAAGAAGCTTCAGAAACTTTTTCCCATTTGTTACCAGCTATTAAGTCGGGATTGATTTTGCCAAGTTCGGAGTTGGAAAGTAAGTCCTTAGATTATGTGATGTTTCCGCTGTTGATTCTCAATTATAAATTTTTACATGACCGGGTACAACAAGCAGCCTATGCTTTAATTGATGATTCGGAAAAAAAAGCTGTTCACCTGAAAATAGGTAGGCAAATATTAGAAAATACTCCCACTGAATATCGGGCTGACAGAATTTTTGAATTGGTAGATCACTTGAATGTGGCTCGAACTTTAATCGGGGAAGATAAAGAATTAATTGAACTGGCGACGTTGAATTTAGATGCGGCGAGGCGAGCCAAAGATGCCACAGCTTATGTTTCAGCTTTGCAGTATTTAACCGCAGGTATGGACGGCTTGACGGAGGATATTTGGGATTCCCACTATGACTTAGCCTTTGCTTTGCATATGGAACGAGCAAATGTTGAGTATTTAAACGGTTATTTTGAAAAATCCGAAGGGTTTATCAATATAACTTTACAAAAAGCCCGATCGCCTTTAGAGAAAGTAGAAATTTACAACCTACTGATCGTACAGTACACCCTGCGCGCCAAGTACGAGGATGCAGTCAAAGCGGGCATCAAAGCCTTGAACTTGCTGGGTATCGATTTGCCCCTAGATGGGCTGCAAACCGTGATTTCTGAAGAATTTGAGGCAGCCAAGAGCATTTTGGGCGATCGCGAAATTGCTTCATTGATTGACGCCCCGGAAATGACTATCCCAGAAAAAAAAGTTGCCGTTAAATTAATCACAAATTTACTAACATCAGCCTACCTCAACAATCCAGATTTGTGGAAAGTCAGCGTTTTAAAAGGACTAAATCTTTCTCTCAAATACGGTTTAGTTCCCGAAGCATCTCTTTGTTACGCAGGTTATGGTATGTTTTTGAATGCGGTTTCAGGAGATTACAAAACCGCCTATCAATTTGCCATGCTGTCGCTGAATTTGAGCGAAAAATCTGGGAACTTGGGTCTAAAATGTCGAGCCTGTTCATCCCTAGTCAGTATTTTTCATTACTGGTTCAATCATATCAAAGAAGCTTACGCAATTAGTAATGAAGGATATCAAGCAGCCTTAGAATCTGGGGATTTAGAATATGCAGGTTATATTCTGTCTAACCGCATCGCCAATTATTTCTTTCAAGGCAGAGATATTGCCCAAGTGCTCGCAGATACCAAAGGATATTTGCAATTTAGCCAAAAAACCAAAAATCAACTGGTAACTGATACATTATTAGGAGTTGAGTTAATCCTCTGTAACCTCAGCAAACTCACTACTGACAAACTGGTTTTTGAGAACGAAGAAATTACCGAGCTTGAGTATGTATACAATTGTCAAGCCCATCAAAATTTGTACTCGCTGTGCTTGTATCAAATTCGTAAATGCCAGGTATTGTACTTGTATGGTAACTACAAGGAAGCATTACAATTAGCTTTGGAAGTAGAAAAGCAGCTTTCCTTTATTACAGGAGCTATACCCGCCACCGAATGGAATTTTTACTTTTCGTTAGTGCTAATCGCTGTCTATCCCAATGTTTCTAAGTCAGAGCAAACGCTGTATTTAGAGAAGTTAGAAAAGAATCAAAGAGAGATGAAAATTTGGGCAGATAACTGTCCAGAAAATTTTCTCCACAAGCACGTTTTAGTGCAAGCAGAAATAGCCAGAATTTCCAAAAAAGACTCAGAAGCTGTCGAATTGTACGACTTCGCCATCACTTTAGCTCAAGACAATGAGTTTGTCCAAAATGAAGCCTTGGCTAATGAACTAGCAGCCAAATATTGGTTAAATAAAGGCAAATATCAATATGCTAAAATTCACTTACGGGATGCTCATTCCTGCTACCAACGCTGGGGTGCCGCGCGAAAAGTAGATGATTTAGAACAAAAATATCCCCAGTTGCGGGAAATGACACCTCTCAACGGCAATTTTGCCCTCAACCAAACTACCACAACTATTCATACTTCTACTGGTAGCGATGCGAGGGCCTTGGATTTAGCAACAGTAATGAAGGCTTCTCTAGCAATTTCTAGCGAAATTGTCTTGGATAAGTTGCTGGGTTCTTTGATGAGGATATCGCTGGAAAATGCTGGTGCTCAATTAGGTTTTCTGATTTTAGTCAGAGATGGAAAACTTTTAATTTTAGCGAAAGCTTCAGTATTTGCCGAAGATGTCACGATGTTGCCATTTACGCCTCTTGAGGAATGTCAGGATTTACCTGTGACGGTGATTAATTATGTGGAAAGGACTCGCTCGGACTTGGTGTTGAGCAATGCGGCGACTGAGGGACTATTTACGGCAGATCCCTACATCGCCCAGCACCAACTCCAATCTATTTTGTGTACTCCCATTGTGAATCGAGGCAAACTAATCGGCATTCTTTATTTGGAAAATAATTTGACTATCGGTGCTTTTACTCCTCACAGATTGGAAGTTTTAAGGTTGCTTTCTTCCCAAGTTGCTATTTCTTTAGAAAATGCTCTGCTTTACAATTCTGTGGAGCAGAAAGTCCAAGAGCGGACGCAGGAGTTAAATGAAAAGAATGAGAGTTTAGAACAAACTTTGCGCGAGCTAAAACTCACTCAAGCTCAATTGATTCAAACCGAAAAAATGTCTAGTCTGGGGCAAATGGTGGCGGGTGTAGCTCACGAAATTAATAATCCTGTAAGTTTTATCTATGGAAATCTGACACCAGCGGGCGAATATGTCCAAGATTTGCTGAAATTGATTGAGCTTTACCAGCAGCACTATCCAGATCCTAGCGATGAAATTATGGATGAGATTGAAACTATTGAACTGGAATTTTTGATCGAAGATTTGCAAAAGTTGCTGGATTCTATGAAGGTGGGGGCTGAAAGAATTCGCGATATTGTGTTGAGTTTGCGGAATTTTTCGCGCCTAGATGAAGCGGAAATGAAGTCGGTTGATATTCATCAAGGGATTGACAGTACGGTGATGCTGTTGCAGCCTCGTCTGAGAAAGGAGGGCGGGCGTTTGGGGATTGAGGTGATTAGAAATTACGGGAATTTGCCGCTAATTACTTGTTATGCGTCGCAGTTGAATCAGGTGTTTATGAATATCTTGACCAATGCGATCGATGCGCTGTTGTTGGTCAGAGATAGCCCGGAAAATTATCAAAAAAAGCCTGCTATTACGATCGCCACGGAGGTGACAGATCGGAGTTCGGCGATCGTTAGAATCGGGGATACGGGTCCTGGGATGACGACGGAGGTGCTGCACAAGATTTTTGACCCGTTTTTTACGACTAAACCTGTGGGTTCTGGTACGGGTTTGGGATTGTCTATTTGTCACTCCATTGTGGTGAGTTCTCATGGTGGGAAATTGACTTGTGTTTCTGCACCGGGAGAGGGGAGTGAGTTTATTATTGAAATTCCCATCGCCCCACGGCAAGTGATCTAAAAAACATAGCCCATAATATCAAATCCTCTCTTCATCGGAATTATTCATCTCTCTTGTCTCTCTCTGCGTTCTGGAGCGTCCTCTGCGGTTACATCATTCCGATGCAATCGAAAACCATATAACAACAGGCTTTATCCCCCTGCTGGCACTGGAAAGTCGGGGATTTGAGCATTTTGACAGATGACTTAATTTGACTTAAAACCGAAAATTACCATAAATCACTCGATCGGGTGAGTCCCTAGCATTCGGCGAACAGGGATGCCCGATCGCTCACTTGTGTAGTACACTTGTAACTTAGCTACCTACAGAGTACAGTTTCAGATTTAAGTGTTTGCAAGGGTTCTATCTCAACAAAAATTTATGGCCAGCTTTCGGGACATCTTAAAATACTACAGCCACTACTGGAAAATTTCAGTTTTGAGCATAGGCGCATCCAGCCTTTTGGCACTAGCCGATTTGCTTGTGCCCTACGCGATCGGTCAAACATTAAACGTATTGTCGGGTAAACCTACAGATAATGTTACCCAAAAACTGATCTCCGCGATCGCCTCTGTTACCCAGCAACCAGTCAACCAAACATTATCACTAGCCGTCTTGCTGGGGTTAATTTTTGTGGTAAGTGTAGTAAAATCACCGATCGAACCTTGGGTAGGAAATTGGTTCCACTGGGTAATACCATTGACAGCGAGGCGCGATCAAATGAGAAATGCGATCGGCAAAATCCTCACCTTACCCCTAGAATTCTACGACGAAAACAACGCCGGACGGATTTCCAGTCGCATCGCCAAAGGCGTCGCTAACTACACCTGGACCTACCCAGAAATTGCTGGGGAATTCATCCCCGAAGTCGTCCGCTTAATAGGCATTTTTGCAGTCATCTGGTTAATGGAGTGGCGAATTGGCTTATTAATTTTGCTTTCCTTCCTCTTGATCCTCGGTTTCACCCTCAAAGGTTTGCAAGAGGTTACTAAGCGGGAAGAAATTCTGGATGAATACATCGAAGATACCGAAAGTCGCAACTCGGAAATTATCACCAACATCAAAACAGTCAAAGCTTTTGCGACAGAAACAGAGGAACTAAAAAGGCAAACCACCAGACTCGATCGCGAATTAAAAGTAGTGATCCACCGCATTCACAAAGGATACGTCACCCTGGGGACATACCAGCAGACATTTGTCCAGTTGTGTTTGTTTTCTGTTCTCGGTTTTAGCCTCGCAGCCACGGTGGGAGGCAAAATTTCCATCGGATATTTTGTTACCATCTACACTTTGGCAAGCATGGCCTATTCCCAACTACGGCCGATTAGCATTATCGCCGAAGTATTTGCCCGCCGCTATGCTTCCATGATCCGGTTCCATGAGTTTATGGAAACGTCAGAGGGTGTAGATGCGATTAATTTAGCAGAAAATGCTAGAGCCGCACAGCCACCTTATAAATTTACTGGTAAGGTTGAGCTTAGCGGTTTGACATTCGGTTACGACAGTGAAAAACCTGTGTTGCAGGATTTGAATTTATTGATTCATCCCCGTCAAACCATAGCATTAGTAGGGCGATCGGGTTCGGGGAAATCGACTTTAGTGAAACTGCTGTTTCGCTATTTTGAACCCAACTCCGGGCGGATTCTGATCGATGGGGAAGACATTCGCAGCTTAGATGTGACTCGTTACCGCCAGCGTTTAGCCATTGTTCACCAAGAAGTAGACGTTTTTAACGGTACTTTGCTCGAAAATCTGACTTACGGAAACAGAAGTGCCACTTTCGAGCAAGTGGAGGATGCTTGTCGCATCGCCAAAGTAGACGATTTTGTACAGTTGTTGCCCCACGGTTACTATACCGTGGTTGGGGAGCGAGGAATGCGCTTGTCCGGTGGTCAGCGACAGCGATTGGGTATTGCTAGGGCGCTGTTAGTGGAGCCGGATGTGTTAATTTTCGATGAGGCTACTTCGAGTTTGGATTATGAAAGCGAGCGATCGATCCAGATAGCCATGCGAAATATCCTCGGTACGCGCACTACCATCATTATTGCCCACCGACTCAGTACCATTCGTGAAGCCGATGCGATCGTCGTACTCGATCGCGGTAGAATCGTCGAAGTTGGCAGCCACAACGAACTTTTGAACCAACAAGGCATTTACCGGAGGCTGCACTCCCTGCAAGAAACCGGCCAGTTGCTTGATTAGTCAACGGATTTGGGAGCATCCCGATTTGGTAAGGGCGAAGCCTGACGGCTGTAAATCTCTGGTTATCACTAATAAATTGTCTGCGGTCATGCTATAGCCCCTACGAATATATTTGGAAAACACAGATGCACCCAAGGGTTTTTGATTGGGGATTGAAATTTCCCAATTCCCGATCCCGGAGTTACGGTGTCCTATAGCCCGTGCTTTACTTATATATTCCACGTATCTGATTAGTATTTTAAATGTATTGTTGCAAACCCAGAAAATAGTGATAGGGTATTTAACTGTGGTGCAAATGGGTCGATGCCCGAGCGGTTAATGGGGGCGGACTGTAAATCCGCTGGCTACGCCTACGCTAGTTCAAATCTAGCTCGGCCCACCACTTTTTAATTAAAAGTTAAAATTTAAAAGTTAAAATTTTTAATTTGATATTTTTAATTGTCTATGCCCGTATAACTCAGTGGTAGAGTACCTCCTTGGTAAGGAGGAAGTCACGAGTTCAAATCTCGTTACGGGCTTACTGCGTCCTAGTATATCTGTCAACGGTTTCAGGATCGCCAGAAAATACTTTTTCGGCTCCACTTTGGTGCTAATGGTTTTATCCATACTGTACGAGTGCAAGTGGAATCGATGGGATTTTTTCGATTCAAAACACTGTCCCGTCGCTGGTTATCTGAATTGGCGGCACTCCACCAGCCCTCAATTCTCCGGCGATTTTCCGCCCCGCGCCCCAAGTTCCTCCTTGCAAAATCTTCACCAGCGGCAAATCAGTCGCACTCAAATCCAGCTTTTCTCGAATAGCTGTGGCAATTTGATCTAACAGATGCACCGTGAGCGATCGCCATTCTACTATCACCTCCGAACCCGGTAAATAACTCTCGGCAAAAATCCCTAAATCTTTTGCCTGCAATAGCCCAATATCCAAACAAAAACCGCCGTTGCGATACTCAGACAATCCCGTTAACTCATCTAATTCCACGACTTCTAAACCAAGCTCTTGTAGCGGTTCCAACAGAGAGTAAGTTAACCACTGGGAAAGTTTGTGAAACGGCACAAATTCAGAGTGCTGATATTCTCCCAACAGAGCCGGATGTGGCCAAACATCGCCTAAATTCACACCTCCAATTACATATCTCCCAGGCCAAATTTCCCCAAATCCTGTCAAAACAGCGCTCAAAACTTCCTGGGCCTTGATAGTTTTGAATCCACCAGAGTGAGTATCCAGCAAGTATTTTGCCAAATTGCCAGGGCGCGGGTTTTCTGGGCCAAACAATAATGGATGTTGGCAAATCGCCTTTCCCAAACGCTGCAACAATTCTAATCTACCCCCTAAACCAACTAGCGGATTTTCTCGACTTACTTGAAATCCAGTCGCTAAGGTTTCTAAGGTTAATTCAGAAAGTCCTAGAGCATCAGCTTGCCACGGAAAATCGGGATTGCTGGAAAAAAAACCTTGACAAAACATCCGAAAAGTGGCTACGGCTAAGCCTTCGGAACGGCGGTAAATCTGTCCTGTTTCGGCTTCGCAATAGTGCCAATCTGCACCCGCACCGGCATCAAGCAACACACTGATAATTGCTAAGTCAAATTTGATTTGAGTCTTTTCCAGGAGTGTAAATGGTGCTATTGCTAGATCTAATTGAGCGAGTCGGGGCTGGTTTCCCACTTCAAAATGCCGCCAGCGACTGTGAAAGGGTATCTGGAAATCGGGATAATGTTCCCTAGTTGTCTCCATCACATAATTGGCAGCTTGGTCGAGTTTGGTTAAATCGATGCGGAAATGGCGGAGTTTATCTTCGGAGGCTAAATTAAACAGCCGATCGCACTTGTGGCGAATAGCAGCAGGTGTCCTCAGATATTCCACGGTTTCTAACTCTATACTATTCAAGTTCATATAACTAGGAAACGGTAAACATCATTTTCTTTAAAAAAGTCAAACTGACTATAATCTAAAATATTATCTAATATAACATTTTTATCTATTTTAATCAATTGATATTCCCACTTAGAACCGCTCACTTCCCGTTTGATTCTTTCAGAAACTATCACCGAATTTTTATCATATTTCGGAGAAACTATTTTGCTTAAATCTTCCAGTCTGTCAGCTATGTTAATATCTTTACCGTAGGTACAAGACCGAAATATATACAAATTTCCCTTAGCAATTCCCACCGACAACCCACAAGGTATTTGATGGGAATCGATAAAGATTTTCCAATTTTTACACAAACTTTCCATGGCAGCCAGGGCTGAGTGAGATTCGGGGAAAGTGAGCAGGTGTGAATCGCCAACTATACTCCGAATTGTGCCACCGTATTCTTCGCAAATTGTTTTTTCAAAAGCATCAAAATTGGTGAGTAAATATTCTACATCTTTGATGGAATTAGATTCTTGATAAGCAATAAAACCTCTCAAATCAGCTTTGATGATGGCTTGATTTTCTACAATTCGCGTCTTATGACTTTGGTCAACTTTGTAGACTCTTTCAGGTTCGCTCATCCCTTTCAAAGAAAACTCATTGACGAAGGATGTTTGCACTTCTGCTTTATTGAGGGCTAACCAAGCTGCTTGGGATAAATATATTTCATCCTGGGGAGTAACAGATTCTATGCGAGCTGTTAAATTTACTGTATCACCAAAGATATCTTTATCTTGGTGTAAAACATCTCCTAAAGTAATTGAGACGCGAATCGCCAATCGTTCGTCATTGGATTTGCTAGATTGTTGTGCTCTCAATTCTTGCTGCATTTCTATGGCGGCCATAGCTGCGGCTGTGACACTAGGAAAAATCAGCCAAAATGAATCACCTTCTCCTTTAATCAAACTGCCTTCATTTCTGGTGCTAATATCTAAAATAAAAGTTTTGTGTTCGTTCAACAAGCTACTTAATTCCGACTGAGATAATTTTTTTACTCTGACGGTATATCCGCAAATATCTGTTTTTACTATCACAGTAGAACGTAAATTAGCCATAACCTGCCTTGATCGCTCAAAAAAAAAATAGCAATGAATTTGATTTGACCAAGACGCGATGAATCGCGCTCGATCTCACTTCAATCTTCCAAATCTCGTCCTTTAGTTTCTGCGAGGATTGTAGCATCTGGTACTCCCGATGGAGTGTAGTAGCCAGCAGCTTTTTTGGCGATGATTTCTACTTGTGCATCTGCGGGAATCCGATCTTCGGGAATGGGGATGCGATCGACTACTTGAATGCCAGAATTGACAATGGCATTGTATTTGAGATCGCTCATCGAAACTAAACTGTCAATCCGAGAAATTCCCAACCAGTGCAAAACATCTGGCATTAGTTCTTGAAAGCGCATATCTTGAACTCCAGCAACACATTCAGTGCGAGTAAAATACTCATCAGGGCGATCGCCTCCTGTTTGCCTTTTTCTCGCATTGTACACCAAAAACTTAGTTACTTCACCCAAAGCTCTGCCCTCCTTGCGAAAGTAAAGAATTACCCCCGATCCCCCTGCTTGTGCTGTTTGGATACACATCTCAATTCCGTGTACCAAATAAGGACGACAAGTACAAATATCAGAACCAAAAACATCTGAACCGTTACACTCGTCATGTACTCGTACCGCTAACTGCTTCTGTGGGTCAGAAATATTAGCTACATCCCCAATAATATAAACTGTAGTTCCCCCAATCGGCGGCAAAAAAACCTGCAATTCTGGTCGCTTCACTAAGTCGGAAAACATTCCCCCTGTTTGCTGAAACAGCACACGGCGGAGAACTGTTTCTTCCACACCAATCCGATGGGCAATTCCCGGCAAATGCCAAACCGGATCGATCGCGATTTTGGTTACTGCCAAATTTCCGCCAGCTTTCACAATTTTGCCATCAATGAGTACCCGATTTTGGGCAATAGCATCTTGAAGTTCGGGCAGATTAATGTGAGCTTTTGTCACTGCAATTGTCGGTCGAATATCGTATCCCTGCTGATAAAACGAGGTGTAAATTTCGCTAACCAAAGCGCCAAAAGGATCGAGAGAAACAATCAAGTTAGCATCACCCCAACTGGGGTGGGGTCCGATGTCGGCGGTGGGAGACGTGTTAGTAAAATCGGGGCGGTGATTTGCTTGGAGTGCCCCCTTGGCTACAGCTAGCGCCCGATAGACAGAGTAGGAACCGGAGTGAGTGCCGATCGCATTGCGGTGAGAGGATTTGCTGAGACTAGCAATCACCGGCCCTCGTTTCAGCGGATCGATTTCTCCCCAATAAATAGGAAGAGGTTTTCTGGGAGATATCTTGGGGTGGGAACTTAAAAATATATCCTTGGGTGTTGACACAGTTTTTCTGGCTCTGGTTATGGATGCTGCTAAAATCTAAAATCGATTGACTAGGGAAATTTTCTCAAAAATTAAAGATTTTTCATTTGTGCTTCAGCGCTCTCCGCTAAACTGCCAATAATTAAGGTACATACTTTATCTTAGTTTATCTAGTAATTTTATCTAACTTTTGGCTGATTTTTGGGCAGAAAAATACAGCCAAATACAGAGGGTGCTGAAAAATTAACAAACAGATAAACCGGAAAATTATAGAGGTTTACAACTCCTGAAATAGTTGCTATAGTTACAAATGATAGCACTAAATTATCAATAAATATTAACTCATAGATTGAATGTTGCCAAGTACATCTAATTATTTTCTAAAAAATGCTTGCGTGCCGATGTCTCTGTTGGAGATTCCATCGATCGCACTCAAGTCCGATCCAGTCGCAGTCACAGAGACTGGCGAGGGTTTGTGTATAGTGGATGTGGAAATTAGCGCTGGGGCGATCGCTCAAATTACCCCCTCCGGTAAGGAACCTTTATCAGAAGTTGCAGATATCCCAGTGGTAGATTGTCGAGGAGGCCTAGTTTGGCCTTGCTTCGTAGATATACACACCCATTTAGACAAAGGTCATATTTGGGAAAGAGCACCCAATCCCGATGGCACATTTGCCAAAGCAATCTTGACAGTGGGCGCTGACACTCAAAAAAACTGGAACCCAGAAGACATTTATCGGCGGATGGAGTTCGGGATCGAGTGCAGTTATGCCCACGGCACCAAAGCCATTCGCACCCACATCGACAGCGGAGGCGAACAGGGAAACTTTAGCTTAGCAGCATTTGAAGAGTTGCGGACACAATGGGGCGATCGGCTAATGTTGCAAGCAGTTTCCCTAGTCTCCCTGGAATATTTACTAACACCAGCCGGGGAAAAATTAGCCGATAAAATGGCAGAAATTGGCGGTATTTTAGGCGGTGTTGCCTATATAAATCCAGACCTAGACCAACAACTAGATCGAGTTTTTGCCCTCGCCCAAGAACGAGGCTTAAATCTGGATTTCCACACCGATGAAAATGACGACCCAGAATCAGTAACATTGCGACAAGTAGCCAAAACAGCCATCCGCCATCAATTCCCAGGTAAAATCATCTGCGGACACTGCTGTAGTTTAGCCGTCCAACCCCCAGAATTAGTAACAGAAACTATCACCTTAGTCAAGGAAGCCAATATTGGCATTGTCAGCTTACCAATGTGCAATCTTTATCTCCAAGACAGACAATCCAAGCGGACACCGCGCTGGCGGGGAGTGACGCTGGTGCACGAACTCAAAACAGCAGGAATTCCCGTTGCTTTTGCTAGCGACAACTGTCGCGATCCCTTTTATGGATTTGGCGACCACGATGTTTTAGAAGTCTTCAATATGGCAGTCCGAATCGCTCACTTAGATAGACCCTATGGAGATTGGCCCCGTGCGGTGACAAAGACTCCGGCAGATTTAATGGGATTGCCTAAATTGGGGAGAATAGCAGTAGGTTTACCAGCAGATTTGATTTTGTTTAAAGCCAGGAATTACAGCGAATTATTATCTAGATCCCAGCGCGATCGCACAGTGTTGCGACAAGGCATTAAAATAGATACAACCTTACCAGATTACCGCGAACTAGACGACTTGCTAGCAAATTAAACTTATAACAATCCTCACATCAACTGTCAACTATTTCTCTTCTCTTCTCTTCCTTCGCGTCTTCGCGGTTCGTTAAAATCCATCGCTGTAATCTTGTCAATTCACAACTAATTTGATATAAATGTAAAGGCTAATTTAATGGAGGTTATTTTAAATGAAAGCAGTTATTTTATTGTCGGGAGGACTGGATTCCTCAACTGTTTTATATCAAGCCAAAGCCGACGGCTGCGAATGTTACGCGATTTCCTTTGACTACCAGCAAAGACATCGGCGGGAGTTGGAATCAGCAAGGGCGATCGCACTTGCGGCAGGTGTTAAAGCACATCAGATAGTCAACTTTGATTTGACACTGTGGGGAGGTTCGGCGCTGACGGATAATCAGATGGAATTGCCGATCGATCGCACTCTCACAGAAATGTCCCAAAACATCCCGATTACCTACGTTCCTGCTAGAAATACCATTTTTCTCAGCTTTGCCCTCGCCTACGCCGAAACCCTAGGAGCTCAGCGAATTTATATCGGTGTCAACGCTTTAGATTATTCCGGCTATCCCGACTGTCGCCTCGATTACATCCAAGCCATGCAGGAAGTATTTCGGTTAGGAACCAAGCAGGGAAGGGAAGGAGAAGCTATTAAGATTATAACACCTTTGATTGAACTTAAAAAAACCGAAATTATTGAATTGGGTAACAAATTAGGAGTGCCTTGGGAGCAAACTTGGTCTTGCTATGCTGGTGGCGAAAATGCCTGTGGCGTTTGCGATTCTTGTCGATTGCGGCTGGCGGCTTTTGAGGAATTGGGATTGCAAGATCCGGTGCCTTACGCTTAAATATGACTTACACATGATAGTCAGAAACCGGGTTGTTTCGAGTCTCTTCGCTGCCGCCCGCCGAAACGGTAAAAACCCGGTTTCTAAGCATCGCAGCGGGTGGTGAGAAACCTGGTTTTTTTGCGAGAATAAATTACAGATGGCAGAAGCAGCAAAAAACCCGGTTTCTTTGTGGTTTATTGATTGTTAGTTTATTTTCAATACTTCGGACACTTTTTAATAGGCAACGGTAGAATGCGGGTTTGGGGTTCCAAGTTCGCCGCGATCGCCAACGATAGAATGACGGTTTCAGGCGTTTATCTAAAAACTGTCCGGACTATTAACTAAAAGATTCTGAACTATGAGCTTTCGCCACACCTCTCAACCCGCTATTCGATCGCCCTTTCCTCACAACTTCCCCATCCACTGCTGCAACTTCACTCAAAGCTCGATCGCCCGTAGCCTCTTCCAACAACTGAATTTGAATTTGATCTAACCGCGGCCCGCATACAGAAACCACCGCGAGTTCCACATTTTCGCTGCGCCACACTTCCCCCACCGCCGGCATTCTTTGCAACTGATAGCTCAAAAAACCTCCAATGGTTTGATATTCATCAGTTACTGGCAAATCCAAATTCAATATTTGATTCACATCATCTACATTTAACTGCGCTTGCACCAAAAAAGTGCGATCGTTCAATACTTGCAAAGCTATTTCTTTACTATCTTGCGATTCGTAACTGCGGCCGATAATTTCTGCAATCAAATCCCTCAGCGTCACTAACCCGGAAATGCCGCCAAATTCATCAACGACGATCGCAATTTCTTCCGAGGAACCCTGCATCAAAGGTAGCAATTCTCCCAACAGCATCATCTCCGGCACAAACCTCACCGGACGCATCCACGTTACAATTGGCGTGTCTGGTGATAACAAACCTTCGGCTAGGGGTTTAGCAAGTTGTTTGAAGTCTATCACCCCGATAATATCATCGAAGGAATCTCCTGTAATCGGATACCTAGAATGGTTGGAAATCGTAATTTCCGAGAGCAAAGTTTGAAAAGTAGCAGTCTTGGGAAGCGCGACAATACTTGGCCTTGGCACCATCACTTCTTGTACCCACACTTCCCCAAACTCAAATACGTTGTTGAGCAATTCTCGTTCTTCTGCTTGCAAGCCGCTTGACTCTGTGGAAGTAGCGATAATTAATTGTAGTTCTTCGGGAGTCACTGGCCGATGGGTGACATCGTATTCAATGCCCGCAAGCTGCAAGAGCCATCGAGTCGATTTATTGAGCAAGGAAACAAATGGATTGAATAAACGAGCAATCTGTAAACTGGGAGTGCCTAGGCCTCTTGCTAATTGTTCGGAATAAAGTAAGGCTACAGATTTCGGCACCAGTTCGCCGAGTACGATTTGTAGATAAGCCAGCAGAAAAAAAGTGACTATGGATATGCTAAAAGAATGGGCGATCGATTCCTTGATATAAGTTGGCAGTGGCAAAAAGCGGATGGAAACTCGGATCAGCACGGCGATCGTATCTTCCCCAATCCAGCCGAGAGCTAAACTAGAAAGAGTGATTCCCAACTGCATAGTTGAGAGCAATCGCTCAATACTTTGGATCAAAGATTGAACCGTCAGAGCCGGAACATCCCCCGCCTCAACTAACTGATTAATCCGCGAACGACGCACCGTTACCATCGAAAACTCAGCCGCCACAAAAAAAGCATTGATCGCTATCAGCAGCAGCACTGATAGCAACCGTGACAGCACTTCTGTCCAAGTCATAGCAGGCAACTCAGCCATCTCCTACACTCTCCTGACCCAGGCCTGTGGGAGTGATACAGATCCTCCATAGCAAGCTAAAATTGTTGACAATCCCCCTAACACGAACACAACAGGGGCAAGCATCTGCAAATATTTTCCCAATATTGAATTACTCAGCGCTCACCTGGAGTACCAGGTATAGCGGGGGAATTCCCCGCGCTGTAAGTTAATTCACTTCGGCACTGGAATGCCCGCTATTTGCAACTGAAGTTTTTGAGCTGGATAATCTGTCAGCGTCAGCGAAATTTCTTTAGCATTTTCCAGCAAAGTCGTGGGAATGCTAATCGTCCCGTAAAATACCTGCCCGTTGGGGGGCAGTTCCCCAGGCAAATCCTCGGCCGTCGCACTTAGGGGCTGGCCCTTGTTATCAGTGACGCTCAAGAAACTGTATAAAAACTTTACAGCTTGGGAGCCTTCGTTCTTAATGCTCACGTCTAGCAGCATGGAGTTACCTCGCTGATTGGCCGCACTCACTTCTAGGGTGATTCCCCCGTCGCGACTGTTCATGGGAAACTTGGTGCTGGGATTTTTGTCAGTGGCTGGTTTTTTGGCTGTAGCTGTTTTAGAGCTAGCCTTGTCTGTTTTGGTATTCCCTTGACCCGCTACTTTCTCAGGATCGCGACCTTCAATCCGTGCTTTGACGGTTTTGAGAATGTCTTTTTCTTTCAAAATGCTCACTTGGTCTTTGCTAGCTGGATTTCCCTGTTTGCCGCCTGCATTACTGCTGGGGCGAACGTCTGGTTGAGTAGTTCCTTTCAACGCTTCCCGACCTAAAGTAAATCCGAAAACAGAACTCGTCACACCAGCTCCCAACATCATAGTCAGTAGAATCAGAGTCAGCACTACCGTCGAATTCAGTACCATTACCTGTAAGTTCTATGCCAAGTCTTAGAAACTGCTTTGTTTGACCGATCGACTCCAACTTCGGGCTGATGGCGATCGGGCGTTGCAGATCGAAGATTGTGATTTTTGTTCTCTAGTTTTAACACGGACTGGGAAATTATGTTATAATTCATTTTAAGTTCGATCGCACCAAGCGATCTAACGGCAGTTGGCCGAGCGGTTTAGGCAGCGAACTCATAATTCGCCTCAGGCAGGTTCAACTCCTGCACTGCCGATTTTGACAATACTTCGACTTCGCTCACTCAGGTTTGGGCAAGAGCCATTAATTTATCGCGGTTGGCTAAACCGTGAAAGCTTGCCCAGGGATAGCCGCTCCCATGCTCCCAATGAAGCAAGAAGCAAATGTCTAGACTTGTCTAGGATTTGTATAGCAGTTACCGTTTCCGTTAGACCAGGGGTCTGAGAAACCAGGTTTCTGCCGTCTCCTATCACTTTGTGTCTGTTGGCGCTCAGCAACGGGTCGATCGGCATATCAACCTTTAATTAACTCCACTCCGTCGCGCCCATCAATTTCTTGAACGTATACCTTAACTTGTTCTTCCTTGGCTGTGGGCAACTTTTTACCCGTGAAATCCGGCTGAATCGGTACTTCTCGGTGTCCGCGATCGACTAACACTGCTAGCCAAATTTTCTCCGGTCTGCCATAATCATTTACGGCATTCAAAGCTGCTCGAATCGTTCTACCTTTATATATAACGTCATCTATCAATACAACAGTTTTGCCTGTCAAATCGAAGGGAATTTCGGTTTTGGCTGGTGTCCGCATCGCCACTCGATCCAAATCATCTCGGTAAAACGTAATATCCAGAGCACCGACGGATACTTTGACTTGTTCGAGGACTTCAATTTGAGCCGCCAGAATTTGAGCTAAAGGTACGCCTCTAGTATGAATACCTAACAAGACTAATTCTCTTGGGTCTCCCGATTTTTCCACTATCTGGGAAGCGATGCGGGTAAGAGTGCGTCGCACTTCATCCGGCGATAAAATTTCAATAATTTTAGTCATTGGTGGCTGTTGCTAATTTTTGGCTGTGGGTCGATCGACAGTTAGCGGACAAAAACGAAGGCAGCATAAAAGAGCAATGATAATCCCAACCAAATCAGAAAGCAATACCGAGTTAATTGCAATGCTTGGTGAATATGGTGCACTGTGATAGGTTGATTCGGGTCCCCTAACAGGGGTTTGTGTTTAACAACTCCGCGATAGGAATTTGTACCTCCTAGTTGCACTCCCAAGATGGCGGCGTAGACGCATTCGCTCCAACCGGAATTGGGACTGGCATCTTTTACCGCATCTCTTTGACAAATTCTCCAAATGTACAGGGGTTTTCCTGATATCGCAGCTAAAGTCATCACTGTTAATCTGCAAGGAATCCAAGTCAGGACATCTTCGAGTTTGGCACTAAACCATCCTAAATCTGTGTAGGGTGCTTCTTTGTAGCCCACGGTAGAATCTAATGTACTGGCTGCTTTATAAGCGATCGCCAAGGGGACGATGGTGCTCATTGACATGGAGTAATCCGCGATCGGCAAATCCCTAACACTTAATAATAGATATAGATGTGGCAGAGCGAACCCAACTAAGGCATAAAATAGGGGAGCACTCACCCCATCCACGGCATTCTCTGTTACAGTTTCTAACAATGCTCGCAGAATTTCTGGCTCGGATAAGTTTTCAGTATCCCGACCGACATAAAGACTCAACCTTTCTCGCGCCTTGACTAAATCTCCTAGATTTAGAGGTGCCAGCACATCCTCCGCAGCAGCCCTCAAACTCCGACCAGCAAAACAGCTTGCGAGTAAAATGGTCTGTAAAGCAATCCCCAAAAGAGGATGCACCCAACTAGCAGCTTGCACCATCGACCAACTGACAGTATAACTGCCTACAATCAACCCGATCGCTAGTATTGTACCCGCAGCGCGAAGCAACAGTTTAGGGCGATCGCTTGGGGGACTATCGCCCAAGTTCGGTTTTGTACCTGGGGGATTATTCCAGATATTAAAGACCAGTCGAGTATAGCGGTCAATGACCCAACCCATAGCCTGTACAGGATGCGGCCAACCCCAAGGATCGCCTATGGAGTAATCTAATACAGCAGCTAAAATCAAAACAGCCAATTCATCCGGCATCATTTATATATAGACAGTTTTAAGTTCACAGATTGTTTTCGTCCCGCAGTAGGTGCACGTTCTGCTCCCAATTAGCACCATCAAAGGGTACGATCCGAAATTGAGTAACTGCATCGGAGTCTAGACAGCGGACATTGACATCAAATTGATCGGGATGCGATCGGGGGCGATAAAACGGATGAATACCACAAATCCGGCAAAAAATATGTTTGGCAATGCCCGTATTAAACGTATAGGTTGTCAAAACATCTTCGCCGCTTAGCAACGTAAAATGTTCCGGTGGTACAATTAGGTGCAAAAATCCCTTCTTGTGACAGATAGAACAGTTACAATCAACAGCTTCGTGTTTTTCCACCGCGACTCGGAAGCGGACAGCACCGCAATGACAGCCACCTTCGTAGATAACAAGTGTCAGATCCATATTTACTGGCAATCTTATTTTTGAACCGATCTTAACATTCTTGGTAGTTAGGGCGTTTTTAATTGCCCAAACCATTGATTTTATTGAATTGTCATGATTCCTGATTCCTTAGCATCTAAATGATAAAGCTAGTTTCTTCGCCAAGAGCAGCTTGCCAACTTCGGGCATCATAGTATAAGTCTTCCAGAGAAATACTGTACAGCGCCAGCACCAGTTTTTTGTGCAGTTGGTTCCACAAACTGAATGTTACCCAGTCCTCTGCAAGGCAAGCATCAGGAGAATGGCGACGTAAAGGTTCAATAGTTTCCCCTACAGCCTCTAAGATTTGTCCTAGAGAGATTTGAGCAGGTTGGCGGGCTAATTTGTAGCCTCCTTGTGAACCGCGAACTGATTGCACTAAACCGGCTCGTCGCATTTCAATTAGCAATTTTTCGAGATAGGGAGCCGGTAACTCCTGTCGTTTAGCTATCGATTTTACCGATGTCGGCCCGAACCCAGGTTGCAAACTTAGATCCAGTAGAGCTTTGACACTGTAGTGTCCGCGTGCAGTTAACTTCATCGGATTTTAAGATGTGGGGCATATATTCAGCTAGCTGATAGCTGATAGCTTATGCTACAGAGTTTAGAGATTGCTCGCAATCGACAGCTACTCCTCAAGAAAGACTGCACATTGTTAAAAATATTTAGATAATAGTGGTTAACAATCGAGCCAATCGGTGTAATATGGTTTTACGACCAGCTATAAAGCTAAAGTTTCTTGGCCAAATCAAAAATCAACCGAGAAAAAAACCGTACACCAGTTGAATATTTCAGGACTCAGTAGATGGTTAAAAAGAAAAGTATCGAACCCCTAGAAGGCGAAGGTCTGATCAAAAAGGTTAAAGACCTAGAGAACCTTACCAAAGAAGAAAAAGCAAGAGCCTGTGGCTACTACACCGTTACCAAAAATGGAGTAGAACGGGTCAACATGATGAAATTCTTGAATGCTCTGATTGATGCAGAGGGCATTCAGCTAGATGGTAAGCAAAACGGAAATGGACGGGGCGGACGCTCGGCTAGCTATCGGATTAGCGTTCAATCTAACGGGAACTTACTGATTGGAGCGGCTTACACCAAACAGATGGAACTCCAACCAGGAGATGAATTTGAAATCTCTTTGGGACGCAAGCACATTCACCTGCGCCAAATCGATCAAGAAGAAGAAGTAGCTTAAGCACTTACTTTTTGATTTGACTTGCTGGGACTGGTTGATTGGAGTTCAAGCAGAGGTTTTGCTCTGAAATATTTCTGTGTGGCTAAATCTGTGACTCTAAAACAGGATAGCTAGAGATGGCAATGGCTCGACAACAGCCACTGCCACCATTTATCAGATCCGAAATTAGCTATTTTCTCCCTCGCTAGATCCAATTGGAACAGCGAGGTTTTTCCGCGTATACAACCTCGCAGAGGTGGATAAAGTGTAGTAGGGAAACGGGAGTGCCGTGTCCCTAGGGGGAGTAATTGAGGCTCACTTATTAAGCTGGGTTTGCCGCAGTTCGTCTTTGCAAGAGTCGGGCAATTTCAGCTTTTTCTACCAGTCCGACGAGAACACCGTTGCCGCGAATCACAGGGAGTTCTTGGACTTTGAGTTGTTCAAAGAGAGTGACGACTTCTAGGAGGGATTGTTCTGGTTCGACGGTGGCGGAAAATTCGATCGGCTTGAGGAGTTCTTTCACTTGAACCGAAGGCCAGTTACCGGTAGGAATTGTTTTGAGATCGTCAAGTTCGATCGCCCCTACCAATTGTCCCGCATCATCTGTTACCAGATACCGACGCCAGTTTTGAGCGTTACCGATGACGTAGTTGTTGGCAAATTCTCTGAGAGACAAGTTTTCTGAGACGATCGGGCTTCCAGCAGTAACAGCATCTGCCGCTGTCAGCCCAGCCAGTTGATTTTGGACTGTGGCAGATTGTGCAGATTGACCAGCATTTTGCAACAAAAACCAACCGATTACTAAATTCCAGATGTTGCCAAATATTCCTGTAGCAATGGCGATCCAACCAATGATTTGACCCACACGGCTAGCAAAAATGACACCTTTGTAAGGGTTCCCTGTAATTTTCCAGACAATCGCTTTGAGGATGTTACCACCATCTAGGGGCAAACCAGGAATCAGGTTAAATAGAGCTAAAGCTAAGTTGATGGAAGCTAAAAGTTGGACGATAGCCGCTGCGGGGCCTGTGAGACTAGCACCAATGCCGATCGCTGCTAACAAACCCGATAATAATAGACTAACTAACGGGCCTGCGATCGCCACCCAAAAGGCCTGGGCCGGAGTTTTGGATTCTCTTTCCAAACTAGCCAATCCACCAAACAGAAATAGCGATATGGATTTCACGCCAATTCCCTGTTTGATAGCAACCCAACTATGTCCCAATTCATGGGCTAACACCGAAGCAAATAACAGCAATGCTGTGAATAATCCCAGCATCCAGGGCGCTAGGGGGCCCAAGGTAGGAAACAGAGCAGCTAGTGCGCCACCATACTGCCACGTTACTAAACCCAGGACTAAAAACCAAGATGCGTTGATGTAAAAGGGAATTCCAAACAGGTTGCCGACGCGAAATGTACCATTCATAATGGCTACCTCTGATATTATGGGGCAGAGTTTTTTCTCTCTGTTTCCTTATAGTAACGAAATGTAACGATGATGTTAATCTGTCCATGGGCGTGGTATCCGCCTGGGTTGGTTCGGTAAAGAGCGATTAGAGGCGTAGCGATCGCCCTTGGACTGAGAAAGTGCGATCGCCCTTGACGACTACTCAAACAGGTTTGAGATTAATCAGGTATCTTGCCCAATCTTTCCCTCAATTCATCAGCCGATAACTGCGGCAGTTGCTCTACAAATAGTGCCAATTCTGCTACAGACAAGGCCAATAAATTAGTGATGGCGATCGGCAAAAGATCGCCCAATTCATTTGAACTCATTTTCAAGACACTTTCAGCTAATAATTTCACCGCTGATTCTCGCCCTGATACATCGACTGTCAGCATCGATAGTGCCAGTAACAACACGGTAAAATCCGTTGCAGACAACTTTGATATGGGAGCTAGAAAAACCGTCATTTTTGGGTTTAATTCTCCAAACCTGACTTGCAGAAAATTTTCTAAGATTAAGCGCTGTTGTTCTTGTCTACCTCGTTCTAGCCCTTGTTCTAGTCCTTGTTCTAGCCCTCGTTCTAGCCCTCGTTCTAGCCCTTGTTCTAGCCCTCGTTCTAGCCCTCGTTCTAGCCCCTGTTCTAGCCCTCGTTCTAGCCCTCGTTCTAGCCCTTCTTGTCTAGCTTTTTGCTGTGCTGCTTCTATTTGTTGCTGAAAAAGTGGTGCAATAGCCATAATTAACTCCCGCTCTTCTGGCTCTAATTCCTGTGGGATATCAGTTACTAAATTTGACTGTAACCGATACAATAATTCTAGCGCTATCATCCGCAACGGATCGTCCGTTGGTAAAGCGCTCAATTGAGCGATCGCCCTTTGCTGCACTTTACCTTTGCCCAAAATCCTCAACCACAAGGTTTCTGGAGTTTCTGGCAACTGGTGAATAGCCACAATGGCAGTTCGCAAAGACTCACCAAAAAAATAGATTCCCTCCATCCAATTCTCTATGTCTGGCTTGGCATTAAAGCTATCCACCAATGCTTTTGATGCTGTGGGCATCAAAATCCACAGTTTGGGTAACTGAGAATCATCAAGGCGAGTATTTTCTCTTCTAGATTGTCGCTCTAATTCACCTCGCACATCCAATAACTTGCCCAAACAGCTACAAATTTCGCTGACGTTGGCAGGATTCCGAAACGGTTCAATAATAGCAGTTGTAGTTGCCATTTTTCCCAACAATCCCAGAGTTTTTAAGTATTCTGGATTTTGGGTGATGGGAGTGAAGTAAACATCAATTTCTCGGACTTCGGAAGTTACATCTCTGCCGATATTGACTGTTCCAATGGGTGACAGAAGTTCTTCCAGGTATTCTTTCGCAAAACGATCGTGAATAAATCGCGTCATAAAAATTAGGATTAACTTTTTAATTATAGCATACTTGACTTAATCACCATCGAATCCATCCCTTCTCCCCGGCTGACTAGAGGGCTTCAATTCATCAACTAATTAAGTATGATTAGAAGCTGTTCTCGCCCCTATTTCCGCAGCCCAACGCTTCAAATCTTCGATTTGCGATCGCGCGATGGTAGCTAGAGGTACTGTCTCCTCGATCGACTTCAACATATCCTCCGTGGTCAAATCTCGTCGGTGGCCGTTGACTAAAGTCCCAAAAGCTCGATACAATCCACCAATTACAACTTGCTCAATTTCTGCACCACTAAAATTCTCAGTCCGCTTAGCCAAAATCCCCAAATCAAACTCTCGCCAAATAGTCGATCGCAACCGCTGTAAATGGACTTGAAAAATATCTTGCCGCTCCAATTCTGAAGGCAAATGCAAACAGAAAATCTCGTCAAACCTGCCCTTTCTCAGCAACTGGGCGGGCAAAATCCGCACATTATTTGCAGTTGCGACAATAAACACCGGACTGGTTTTTTCCTGCATCCAAGTAATCAAACTACCCAATACCAGACGCGATGTTACCGAATCGCCATCGCCGCTAACAATATTGCCGAAAGCATTATCTATTTCATCGATCCACAAAACGCAAGGGGCGATCGCCTCTACCAATTCTATCATCTGTCTAACCCGACTTTCGCTATCCCCGACCCTGCCACCAAACAATCTCCCAGTATCCAACCGCAACAGTGGCAAACGCCATTCCGAGGCGATTGTTTTGGCTGATAAAGATTTGCCAGTACCTTGAATTCCCACTAACAAAATGCCCTTGGGATTTGGTATGCCATAGCTGCGCGCTTCCTCAGTAAAAGCATCTTGCCGCATCTTTACCCACTGCTTCAAATTCTCCAATCCGCCCACATTTTTGAGAGATTCTCTGGAATTGACAAACTCCAAAATTCCCGTTTGGCGAATGGCTTGCTGTTTCTCTTCTAAAACTCCATCAATATCTGACTCATTAATCTGCTGTTTTGCCGCCAACGCTTTAGTTAAAACCCGCCCAATCCGGGCGCGACTCAAACCTTGACAAGCTTTAACTAACTGTTCCCTTCCTAAACCAGTAACTTGCAACTGTTCCGGCTGAGACACTAGGTGAGAAATTAAACGATCGATTTCCTGAACATTGGGCAACGGGAAATCAATTACTGTCACTTCTTCCTGCAATTCTTCTGGTAATTCCAGGGCGGGAGAAGTCAGAACAATAGTTTTTTTGCTGCGCTTCAATTCCCGCGTTAAATTGCGTAATTCTCGGACTACCGGCACATTTTTTTCGGTGTAGGGATATTTCAAAATTGGGTGCAAGTCCCGCAACACAAATATGGTATATTCTTCTACAGCAGTTTTGCCGATGCGATCGAGCGCCGCCATCACCGAACCTTTCCCAGAACCGTTATCTTCCCAGCCGCGCACGATATCCCAGAACAACACCCGGCGCGCGGGAGTTACAAACAGCGCTACTTGAGCAATTACTGCTTCGACAGGTTCCTCTTCTGCACCCACAATATACAGCAGCGAGTAGTGGGCGCGAATCATCAAATCCAGTCGTTTTATCAGTGCCTCGAAAGGGTTATTGCGATCGCAATTAACCGCATCGCCTACTTTTATTTGAATAGAATCTGCTGTCATTTTATTTAAAATCTTAGAGTCAAGTTTAAGTTTGATTAAAAATACAGTTCGTAGTCAGGACTTTAGTCCTTATAAACTATTTTAAAAAGACTAAAGTTTTCACTACGAACTTTAAAAGTATAACAGAATAGGAGACTGTTGGCTATTTTGCCACTTTTCGAGCTTGTTTGATCATTTCAATCAGAGTGTGGTGAGCATCTTCAGCATCTTTCAAAGTGCGATCGAATTTAACTCTGACTGGCAAAGTTTCGCCATTGACTTGGGCGGTTAAATCCATGCCATTGGCATCAATAGCCAGCATTTGAGCCGATGTAGCATCTGGTTTGTCGCCAAATGCTTGAGCATAAAGCACTACAGCGCTAGCATGGTCTTCGTTCATGTGGGTGCAGATGCGATCGCTAATCTCAGTGGAAAACTGTTCTGACATGGGAAATTCCTCATATGCAATATTATTTAATTGTACTGCGAATCGTGGTTGACAAATCACTTCGCAATTTGCTAAGATTAAATTAAAATAAAAAACTCTAGCGCTTATATGAGCCAGTGTCTAAACCCTGATTGCCTATTCCAAAACCCATCCGGCACTACAAACTTTTGTCAAAAGTGTGGTAATAAACTGCTATTGGGCGATCGCTACGGAGCCCAAAAAATTATTGGGCAAGGAGGATTTGGGCGCACTTTTTTAGCCGTTGACGAGTATAAACCATCTAAACCTCCCTGTGTTATTAAACAATTTTACCCCCAATTTCAAGGCACTTCTAGTATCCAGAAAGCTGCTGAGTTATTTGAGCTTGAAGCAGTACGCCTAGAACAGTTGGGTAAACATTCTCAAATTCCCGACTTATTAGCATATTTTAGTCAAGATGGACGGCAGTATTTAGTCCAAGAATTCATCGACGGTGAAAATTTAGCCGAAGCACTAGAATCTGAGGGATATTTTAGCGAAACGCAGATTCGCGACTTGCTTAATAATTTATTGCCAGTATTCGAGTTCATTCATTCCCGCCAAGTTATTCACCGGGATATCAAGCCAGAAAATATTATTATTAGGCAAGATAGGCAACTGGTTTTAGTTGACTTTGGAGCCGCAAAATATGCGACACAAACGGATTTAGCGGTAACGGGAACGAGAATCGGGACGGCTGGATATACGGCACCAGAACAAGCCAACGGTAAACCGATTCATGCTAGTGATATTTATAGTCTGGGTGTGACTTGTCTGTGTCTGTTAACTCAGGTTGAGCCGATTGATTTATTCGATGATAGCGAGTTTGAATGGGTGTGGCGAGAACACTTAAAAACATCTGTCAGTTCGGAACTGGGTCAGATTTTAGATAAAATGATACAACCTGCTATTAAGAAACGTTATCAATCTGCTACTGAAGTGTTGCAGGTTCTTGCTTGTCAATCACCTCAACCATCACCTCAAGTATCTCCTCCGCCACCAGACTCCCTGAAATCAGCGCGAGGTGTTGACTATACTCGTCTCCGGGATTTATTGGCGGCGGGGAAGTGGAAAGAAGCGGATGAGGAAACACTCAAGGTGATGTTAAAAGCTGCTAGACGGGAGAAGGAAGGCTATTTTAATAAGGAATCGATCGAGAATTTTCCTTGCGATGATTTACGGACGATCGACCAATTGTGGGTAAAATACAGTCAGGGTCACTTTGGCTTTAGCGTCCAGAAAAAAATCTGGTTGGAAGTAGGCGGTAAAGTTGATTATGACACTGAATGCAAGTTGGGCGATCGTGTCGGTTGGAGAAACAGAAGAAAGGGGAAGAAAGGTTGGTTGGAGTACGATGACCTGACGTTTAATCTAAAGCAAGCACCACGAGGACACCTCCCGTCGTGTGCGCGTGTGTTTGCGTGGGGGGGAGAAGGATTCGGTTGGGTTGTTGGGGTGTTGGGGTGGTTTGGGTTGGTTGTGTGGTTCTCTCTTCTTTCGCATCAAGAGCTGTAAGCTCTAATTTATAGCAATTTGATCCCCTTTTTAAGTATTTATTCTAGAACCTTTTTCTACGAAGTTATCGGCTTTTGGTCATTTCATTACCTGCTACGCGGGGGTTTACTCTTCAAACAACAGACTCGCGAAATTCGGGTGATAGCAATTGGCCAACACAAACTGTTTGGGGCTCAGAAACCGGGTTTTTTACGAAATATTTGGTTGTAACCAGCAGATTCGGTAAAAACCCGGTTTCTTTGGTCAGTGCGTAAGTCCTAATCAAAATTCGAGGCTAAATGATGCGTTATGCCATCGTCATTGAAAAAACACCCAATAACTATTCAGCTTATGCGCCAGATTTACCCGGATGTGCAGCCACAGGCGCTACCCTTGCGGAAGTACAGCAGCAAATTAAAGAAGCGATCGAATTTCACTTAGAAGGATTGCGAGAGGACGGTTTACCCATTCCCGAACCAACTACGCTCTGTGACTATGTAGAAGCAGGGTAGTAGGGCAAAATATGTCATAAATTAAATCTGCAAAATTCAAGGATAATAAATTTATGCTATACTCAAACTCTAATTTTTAACCCCAGATTCACCTATGCCAACTTTAACTGATGTTGGCACTTTGATTACCCGCGATCCGCAAAGTTAGGGAAATAAACCTAAACGAATCCATAATTGTCGCGCTATTAACTGTGCTTGAGAATTCATTCCCAAAGCTGTAACTGTTACTCTGCCTACTGGTGTCATTCCTGCGATCGCACCTGACTCAGCTTGCACTTGAAAATTCTCTTCCCACCTATTTTCTCTTGGGTGAAACAGCGAAACTTCTGTATTAGATGTAGAATCAATTCCGCTTGTATTAGTTCCTTTCCGCAGATTGCAAGAGCGACAAGCTAATGCTAAGTTTGAAATCTCATTATTACCGCCTCGATAAAGTGGAACAATATGTTCAATCTCGAAAGGAAAGTTAAATACGATTTCAGGTGCGCGGCAATATTCGCAACGATGAGCAGCGCGATCTGCTACTAAATTGTAGTTAGGATTCATCAGATCGATTGTTGTACGAGAACTTCTGTCCGAATAGTAGCAGCTTTAAGTTCGGCTTCGACAAGACTTTCTAATTCCGCTTGTTGTTGGGGAGAAATAGTTTGTCCTCGATCGCGCGCTGTACGCCACAAATTCATTAATTCTGATAATCTTTTTTGTTGCTGTATAGTAAAGAATTCATCAGGATTAAACCTTTGAATGACTATTAATGCGCTGAAGTCCGTTTCGCCTAACAAAGAAGTCAAAGCATCTAAAGCTTGACCCGCTGTTTGACCGACAGATTGCCGATCGCCCGCAATAGCGCGATAGGATTTCTCACCGTTGGTATTAAGTACAGGCAGGATAGCTACCGTAGTCATATCTGAGTGAAAGTTAGTTACTAATTTAGTATAACCTGATTCCCTACAATTATAACTAAGTTTATCGCTCGTAGATCGATCGCCCGCTCTCAAGGATTTGTAATTGCAGTTAAAAAAGCCTAAAATTAGTTAGATCGATGCTATTGAAATCCATAGTTAACATAGCAAATCCTTCTGCTTCTTATCTTGTGGAAAACTTAGGAAAGGTTGATTTGATTATAGCTTAAAAATTTAATACATTTATGCTATACTGAAATTATAATTTTTAACCCCAGATTCACCTATGCCAACTTTAACTGATATTGGCACTCTCATCATTTCCACACCAGAAACCTGTGGAAATCGCCCCCGCATCGCAGGGACTAGAATCACCGTTCAACGAATCGCCATTTGGTACAAAATGGGGATGAAACCAGAAGAAATTATTGCAGAAATTCCCCACTTAAATTTAGCACAAGTTCATGCAGCACTAGCTTATTACTACGCCAATAAACAGCAAATAGATGCTGATATTGCTGATGAAGACGCTGAGTGCGATCGCTTAGCCAATGAACACAAAGCGGGGAGTTAATCTTGAGCAAAATTCGTTTATATTTAGATGAGGATATTTTGGAACGCTCCTTAGTAAAAGCGCTCCGAAATGCAGGGATTGATGTAGCAACTACTGCTGAAGCGAATAATCTCAGTTGTACTGATGAAGAGCAATTAATATGGGCAACTGCCCAAGGGCGAGTTATCTATACTTTGAATGTGGGAGACTTTTGTCGCTTGCATAAAATGTATATGGAACAAGGCCAGGAACATTCAGGAATTGTGATGGGAAGACAAAGTTATTCGATTGGGGAACAATTGCGAGGATTTTTGAGGTTGATTTCTGCAAAGTCAGCAGAAGATATGATCGCTCAGCAAGAGTTTCTAGGAAACTATATGGACTAGCAATTAGAACCCCGACTTCTTCAAGAAGTCGGGGTTATGAGTATTCTGGTTGGTGACTACAAACTGTACAACCTAACTAAAAGAGCGATCGTCAAACGGCAATTCATCAAACAGCGAATCAATATCAGGCTCAGACTTAGCAACTGACGCATGAGTAGAAGACTTTGGAGGCTTCACCGAAGGCACTTTTGCCACTGGTAAATTTGTCGCAGGTTCCAAAACAGCAGGCTCAGATTTTGGTAACTTAGCTACAGGTAATTCCCCACCATTTTCACCATTTTTGCTAGTTTGATTCCACATCATCATTCCCAGCAAACCATCAACCAAACCACCACCGCTACCATTTCCGCTTACCGCCACATCCGGTACAACTCGTACATGGCGATCGCCTATAATTTGCATTAACTGTAAAGCAGTATAACCAGAACCCCCCAAAGCCACAACACCAGCGTGATAAGCCTCAGCTTGAGCATTTCCCCTCACCCGAATCGACTCAGCTTCACCTTGAGCTTGTTTCACCTGAGAATTCGCTTTCAACTCAGAAATCTTCACACCTTGTTCCGATTTCACCATCTCTTGCTGAATCTCAGCCAACGCCGTTTCCCGCACCAATTGTTGCCGCTGAGTTTGCGCCAATTGCTGCACCTCATAAGTCTTACATTGTTCTTCCGCAATTTTGCGATCGGTTTGAGTTTGCATCAACTCTCCCGGTGGCAAAATATCCCCAATCAAAGTATCAATTGCTTGCACATCATAGGTACGCAAAGCCGCTTTGATATACTCCGCAGCTTCCGCTTGCCGATCGCTCCTTGCAGATAGAAAATCCAACACAGAATAAGCTTGAGCCGAATTGCGGAAATAATTCCCAATAGTCGGCTGCAAAACGTGGTCAACTAAATTCTGCATCGAACCCACGCGAGAGATGACTTTCGGAGCATCCAAAGCACCGACGTGAATAATTTGAGCTACTTCTAAATCAAAGGCAAAACCGTCTCTAGAACGCACTGTCAAAGATGAAAGTTGAGAATCATAACTGTGCCGTTCTGTCTTGCTAGACCAATTCAAAACAATATTAGTAGTCGGCACTAACTCTACCTTCAAAATGCGAGTATTCAGCGGATGTTTCCCCGGATAAAGAGGTGTTACCCAAACCCCTTTATTCCCGACATTTACTAAATTGCCATGAGTAAAAGCAGCGCCACTCACATCTTCTGACGTTTGGCCGACATAGGAAATAACTGCGCCGACATAGCCGATCGGGATTTCGGTCATCGCAGCTTGTTCCACCCCCACAAACCAAGGATTCAAGTTCCACGAACCGGAAAGCAAAACCTGTTCCTGCAAACCGCGCCGCCCCCCGCCAGTGATGAATTTCTGTGCGTTTTGGAAGTTATCGTGATTCGGAATAATCGGGCCAGCAATTTCGCCATCTTGGATCGGAACACCGTCATAGGTTGTGACAATTCCCACTTTATCTGGAGCAATTTTGTACAGCTTTAATAGTTCTGCTGTCATCCCATGCTTGGGAGCATTTGCTCCCGTAATTATCGTAAATAATGCCGTATTAATTCGATAGCTACCTCCCGTTAAAATTCCCAATTGTCTACCTTTTTCGCCACCGCTCTTCAGGAATTTACGAGCATCTTGAAAATTGTCAGATTCCGTGACTTTGCCGAGGATGCGCTGTGGCGGAATTGACTGACCACCTGCTGCGATAATTAAGGCAATTTCACCTTGGGGAACCACTGTTAAGGATTCTTTGCGAACATTGTATTGCAAAGGCCAATAACCCCAGTGCCAACCGGGAGGTAAAGTATCAGCTTGATATCCCGCTTCTCCGTTTAGAGCAATTAAATCTCCGGGTGGTAAAGCCTTGCCGCCGAAGCTAAACTTTTTACTGACAATGCCCACTTCGCGATCGCCAATTACTACCAATCCACCAAAAAATAATGGTATGCAAAGAACGATCGCACCACCTACGACAATTGGTACAATTGAGCCAAATAAGTCCATCTGTACTGTCTGCACAGCGATAGTAGTTTGAGGTTGCTGTTTCGATAGTAACCCAGGTTTAGCTACTAGCTGCGTCGAAATTTGACTGGTAGGGGGGATATCGCTAGCAGCTAATACGGGCGATGCTTTTAAACTGGTTGTTGCGCCCACAGCGACAGCAGCCGCCACAGCCGCTGCTAATTGTTTGAAAACATGAACTTTAATTTTTGACTTGGGTTTAAATAAATCAAGCATTTGTTTAATATGGGCTAGATTGTCCTATTGGTTCAAGCTTAGCCTCGATCGCAAAGTTTGACCTAAAACTTAAGCATCTGTGTTTTGCAAATATATTCTTAGGGGCGAAGCATGACCGCTGTAAATCTCTGGTTAAGTAGAAGGAAGAATGAAGAGGGAAGAAGGAAGAAGGAAGAATAGCAAGCTAGTAAGCTTTTGAGCGATTTGGATCTTGCATTTAATTAGGTGGACTTACTTATCACTAATAAATTGTCTGCGGTCATGCTTCGCCTATGCAAAATCGGGATGCTCCCAGGGGCGGGCACTCTTGACACCGCCCCTACTGAGGATGAAACAGCCCTGGGGGATAGGCGGATAATGGGATAGGATTTGACCTGTTTTGAGATTTAAAAAAGATTTTTATTTTCAATAAGTTGTATTTATTGAAAATAAAACTCAATCATTCATCTCTTGAAAATCATATATTGAAAGGGTTTCAGCCTCTGGAAGCAACCGAGTGATGCACTCAATACTGCTTCCTCAGAGAAAGTGCTAACGCAAAAACTTAGAACAACCCTCATAAATTTCGAGGGACGATCCCAATAAATTAATAAGACACACAGCACGCTCTCCCAACCACTATGCTCAAGCTACTCCCAAAGTCGATCGCTCCCTCACAAACATCTGGGCCCTGGTACAGGCGATCGACCTTTCAACAGAAAACAAGTACATCAATCCTAGGACTCATCCAATCAGTCAGAGAAAAAACACTACGATAAATCTTTAAGTCGCTTAAACTAAACTGGAGAAAGACTCAAACCGGCAAATATTCCCTCCCCTGCGTCAGACTTAAAATCTTTCTTTATTGTGATTGGAGAATCGACCAAAATGACCACTTACTCTCATCGAGAAACCATTCCCATATTACCAGAGCGTCGAAATAATACCGAGGTTTTTTGTACCTATCTCATGCTCGATAACCAAAACTGTCCCCCACTGATTAAGTGGCAGAATATTCCGGCTCTCAAACGCAATTTTGAGTTATACCAAAAACACAACCAGACATTTAGACAGTTGTTATCTCAGCCAAATACGATCCAAAGTCTCTCAATGTATTGGCGGAATATAATAATTAATTCTGCGCCTATACTTGAAGAATGGGAACCTAAGAACAGCAGAAAATTAGCCTTAGATCATTTAGCTAGTTTATTTGAGAAAAACTGCTATTATGCCAGCAAAAAAGTATGGTTAAATTCACAAGACCGCTCTTGGGAGGAATATCTATCTTCGGCTCGCATTTTTGTTTATAGTTCTGATAATCTCGTCAAAGTGTTAAAGTCTTATGACGAAGCTCAGGCTACTCTAGATACATACATTCAACAAACCTTAATTAAGGAGATTAAAAACCAACACCAAATATGTAAATTTTCCCGGTGGCGACTGGTAGTTAAAAAAAGCGATAAAGAGCTGCGGCAAGCACTGCAAATAGCCGGATATCAGGAACCTTACATTTCTCAATGTATCTTTGCACGCAAATACTTTCAACAAGTTTATCGCTTTAACAAAGTTCAAAATCCCGCCCTCCGAAAATTGGGGGATAAATGGCTGGAGCCTGACAGCGAAGACTTTCAAGCTGCCACAGAATGTTATAATGCAGAAAAGTCTCTCTCTTGTGCTCCCCATGAAGTTTCCGCAGGCTCAAGTATTAGCACAGAGCAAATGCAAGCTTGGATGGAAACCTCCATTGAGGCCTTAAAAAAATACGATCAAGTTATTATTTCTAGCTCTGAAAATATTCAGAATGTATCCCCAATAACTCAGCCACAAGATAGCGACCAATTATGGGATGCCTCAGAGCTAGAAATAATTAGTCTGGAAGCTGAAGAATCTGATTCAGAAGAAAATCCCCTATTGAATCAAACTAAACTGGATTTCCATGAAGAACTCGATCGCCTAAAACCGGATCAACACAAAATTCTCCTGCTTTATTACGGTTTAGGCTTGAAGCAAAAGCAACTGGAAACTCAATTAGGAACGAGCCAGTCCGCTATTTCTCGTCGTCTTAATACTATTAAGAAGCAACTCTTAAGAACCTTGATTCAAAAATCACAACCCCAGGCATGGGTAAAAAATTATGTAGTTGAATGGTTACATAAAGATTTCCGCGCCCCCCGGCACTCAGATTTAATTGAAGCAGCCTTAGTTCAAGCAACAAAAGAACTGACAGTGGAAGCTCAGCATATTTTGTTTCGGCGCTACGGTCAACAGCTCAATGAACAGCAAATTGCCAGTCAATTCGGTCTTAGTTTATTAGATGTGAAGACCATAATTTCTGAATCTCAGGAAAAGTTACAAGCCTATTTAATCAAGGAACTGCCTCATTGGGAAAAAGAATATGTCGAAGAGTGGCTCAAGAGTTTTTATTACTCTCTGATTTGCCTAGCTCATGAGCATCTAAATCTATCTTTAGAGATGGCCTATGACTGGGAAACAATTGATAAGATAGTCGAAGAATCGTTGAAAATTTTAATCTCTCAGAAAAAAGGGGAATAAACTAATGTTTGACTTAACCAAATTACAACCAGTTGATTCTAATGATTCTTGCCTCGTGCGGTTGACAATTGACCAAGCAGACATAGAGACTGCATGGCACGAAGCTCAAGAGCATTCTAATCCACTTTCTCGTTACAATGCTTATCTCAACAGTGTTTGTTTAAAGCCTTTTCTGAACTGGATTTCAGAAGTGTGGGCAGATGAAGATTTGCCTCAAATTTCTGTTTGGCAACGTCAGGATCTTGCTAGTATTTGGGAAGTTGTCAATGGCACTGCTATCGAAATTGGCGAAACTAGATTAGTGTTAATCCCTAGCGATGAGGGAGATTTGGAGGAATTTTGCGTGCCGCAGGAATGGGTTGATATTCCTAATTGGACTGCTGATTATTACCTGCCAGTGCAGATGAATTTGGATGGGGATGATGGGGAGTGCTGGATGGAAGTTTTGGGTTTTGCGACGCACCGCCAACTGAAGTATGAAGCTAGGTATAATGCGACAGATCGCACTTACGTTTTGCCAATACAGGAATTAACCAAATCTTTCGTTGTCATGGACATAACTCTAGGGTTGAATTTGCAAGCAGAAGTCTCACCTTTGCCCAGTTTATCCGAGGTGGAATCGACTCAATTATTACATACTTTGGGTAATTCAGCGGTGTATTCTCCCCGGCTGCTAGTTCCATTTGGGGAATGGGCATCTTTCTTGGCTAATGATGAATGCAGACAACAACTATATAATCTGCGTTTAGGAATTATTCAGGAACCAGTGGTGGTGGAAAGTCAATCACGTTTAGTTGAGTGGGCAAAGACTTATATTCAAGCTGGCTGGGAGACGATTGATGACATAATTGAGAGGTTGGGACTGTTAGATTCTGGCTTAATGTATGCGATGGAAGGTGAAGGTTATCGCTATGGTGATTCTAGCAGCCAGAAGGGAATTCCGACATTGCTTGACTTATTGCGCGATCGCCGCCATAAAAGCAATCAATTGCGGGCTGCGGAATTATTAGGTTGCGTTGAGCCTGGAAATCAGGAGGCAATTTCCGCACTGACACACTTGCGGGAAACTACCGAAAATGATGCCTTGAAGCGCCAAGCAGCAGTCAGTTTGGGAAAACTTGACCCCAAAAATGCCGCTGCGGGGGTGAGAATTGGTAAGATGATTGAATTAAAAATGGAGCTCAATAGCGATCGCGTGGTGCTAGAAATCACTCTGTTACCTGAAGGAAGTGATAAAACCAATATTTTCTTGCGGGTATTACCAGTGCGATCGAAAACTCTAGCGCCCAATCTGGAACTAATTATCCTAGATGAAGATGGCGAAGTTTTCTGGCAAGAAAAAGCACACCATTTCACCAATAGGTTAATGTATGAATTCAGAGGTGCGATCGGCGATAATTTCCAGGTAAAACTCGCTTGTGGCGAAGTTAGCATCACAGAAGATTTTACCATTTAACTAAATTAGGATCGGGAGGTAAAAAACTATGACCAAGCTTGTAATTTTGGAAATACGCGATGCTGACAATGAGCAACGCTATCCTGTCACCCTCAGAATTTGTGATAGCATTAATTATCAGAATTTCCAAAGTACAGTTAGCGGGAAATTTCCACCAGCTAAAGATTTGATAGAAAGCTATGATAATTTGAAGCGAAATCGCATGGATCGCGGTTTTGGTTCTTATCGCAAATTAGAAAAGCTCAAGAAAGCGCAAGTTACCAATGTTTCAGTGAAAGAATTAGCAGATGCGGTAGAAATAAGTGTAAATAATTGGCTAAATTTTCCAGATTCTGATTTTCAGGATGTCAGAGATTTACTTTTAAAAGTATTGAGTGCTCATAAAAATGATGTCAGGGTCATTATCGAAACAGACAATATTAGTTTATGGAGTTTCCCTTGGCATTTATGGAATAAGTTTCAAGAGTTTGAAATCGAGCCTAGTTTTTGTCTTTTAACTACTAATATGAATTCTGATTTAGGTCAAATAAATTATAAGAATAAAATTAGAATTTTAGTTATATTAGGAGAGGATTCAGATATAAATATCGCTGTAGATTTACAACTATTAGAAGAATCTATTGACCATAATAATGCAGAGATTAAAACTTTAACAGCTACTAATAGTAGCAAGCTTGATGACGAGTTATGGAAGCAGAATTGGGATATTTTATTTTTTGCAGGTCATAGTTATAGTGAAAATGATTACAGTCAAGGTAAGCTGGCTCTGAGTGAAACTGAAAGTATAGCGATTAAAGATTTAAAGTATGGTTTAGAAAATGCGATTAAGCACGGTTTAAAATTAGCAATTTTCAATTCTTGTGATGGCATGGGATTAGTCAAGGAACTAGCTTCCCTGGAAATTCCTGCGATAATTGCCATGCGAGAGCGAGTGCCGGATGAAGTTGCTCAGAAATTTTTGGAGCATTTTCTAAACGCATTTGCTAGAGAGAAGAAATCTTTGCGCGACTCTGTTATGCAGGCGCGGAAAAAGCTGCACGTTATGGATATTCAATATCCCTGTGCTAGTTGGCTACCGATGATTTACGAGCATCGCGCTGTGGAGCCTCCCACTTGGGATGAGTTGCTCAAGGGGAATGAGGAAGAGAGGCAACGTGTTTCGATTTGGCGCAATCTTCGGGCTCTGTTGGTGGCTAGTGTGTTAGTCACGGGCGCTGTGATGGGAGTGCGGTGGCTGGGATTGTTAGAATCTTTAGAATTACCTGCTTACGATTATTTAATGTGGCAACGCCAACCAGAGCCCATAGATTCCCGCATCACAGTAGTTGAAATCAGTCAAGAAGAAGTTGATAAGTATGGTGGCTATCCGATCAAAGAATCTGCTTTAGCAGAAATCGTCAATAAAGTAGAAAAATATAAACCAGCAGCCTTGGGCCTCAATATATCTCGTAATCAACCTAGAATCAAGGATAATCGGGATATCACAGCCCGTAAAAATTGGATAAAAAGTTTTCAAGAAAATCAAAATTTTTATACTGTCTGTTCTTACCAATCGTCAGCGGGAGATTATGCTCCACCTCCTGAATTTTCTCCGAAACAATTAACCGAACAAGTAGGGTTTGTTGATTTTTTTGATAATAATATTCAAGACAATAAATATCAGACAGTACGTCGCCAACTATTATCTTACGATCCAAATTATTTGCCTAAATCTTCTAAATGTAGTACACCCTATAGCTTTAGTTTTTTATTAGCATTTTCATTTTTATCATCCCAGAATCGACCATTACAAGTTAATGAAAATACTAAAAATTGGCAATTAGATAGAGTGATTTTTAATCGGTTAGCCTCACACACAGGAGGTTATCAAAGCCTTGATGGCAATAGTAGTCAAATTCTCCTCAACTACCGCGCTAATCGTAGGCCGGCAAAAATAGTTTCACTGACAGATATTGTAGAGGGAAAAGTCGGCGAAAGTGCCATCAAAGGTCGAGTGGTCATCGTCGGCTATACTGCGGGAGTAGCTAGGGATGATTTTAATACTCCCTATGGTCAAATGCCAGCAGTATGGATTCATGCCCATATGACAAGTCAAATTCTTAGCGCCGTGATGGATAATCCAAAACGACCTTTGTTATGGGATCTACCAAAGTGGGGTCATCTGCAATGGGGTGATGCAGTATTTGTTTGGCTATGGGCTCTTACTGGCGGAGTGCTAGTGATATATGTTCGTCCCCGGCTGTACTTGACAATAGTCACTTGTGCTGCTAGCTTGCTCTTATATTATATTTGTCTTGCGATTCTTAATCAGGGCGGATGGATGCCCCTAGTTCCCTCAGCCTTAGCTTTAGTAGCGACTGGCAGTGGATTAGTCATTTATAAAATATCTAAAAATCGACAGCCGGAATAAGTATCGTGGACAAAAACCTAACAACTAAATCTAAATGCGTAGGCTATATTTTCAACTAGCTTTTGCGACAGTTATTGCGCTGGCGATTATCACGATTTCTCCCATCTCTGTGCAAACCTACAGTGCGACTTTTTTGAGCCAATCCCCCCGAAAACCTCCTCAAACACCGCCACCACCACCACCACGGGATAATGAACCAAGACCCGGAACCGGACTTGACCCTACTAATCCATACTGCAAAAAGACAAGCAAGCCAATTACCGCTATTGTACCTGTTAAGAATCCGGTATACACCACTTCTGAATATCCAACTTTTTTGTTCTATATTCCCTACAATCCTGAAGATATAAACTCAGTTGAGTTTTCCCTGGTAAGTAGAGATGGAAAAAAGACAATTTATCGAAGCCCTATCTCTTTGCCAAAAACACCAGGAATTATTAGTGTTAGCCTACCAAAATCTCCAAAGTACGCTCTTGAACTCATAGAGTATTATCGCTGGTACTTGAAATTAAATTGTGAACCTTATAAGCGCTCTACAACTGACCTGCCTCTGAATGGGTTTGTCGCACGAGTACCACTCACCTCCGAAGGCGAACAACAAATCAATAAAGCAACACCTGATATTTGGTATGATTCAGTCGCCCGTTTAGCTCAGCGTTTGCTTGCAAATCCTAAAGATGAAACTTTGAAAGTTCAATGGGTTAAATTATTAGAATTTGGTGGATTTAAAGAGCTGGCTGAAGAACCCTTAGTTGGTAATGTGCAACTCTTGGAAAAATAACTCAATAAAGGTTATATCAATTCCGGTAACACCGGAATGATATAGAGGACACGGCAGTGCCGTTTCCCTACAAGATTATTTTGGGTAGGGACACGGTACTACCCATTGGTGTCAACTTAACGTCAAACCCCTTCAGAGACTACTGTTTGACGATTAAGGCCAGATCCCCCCTAACCCCCCTTAAGAAGGGGGGGACAGGAGTCCGATCAAAGTCCCCCTTCTTAAGGGGGATTTAGGGGGATCTAGACTCAGGTAAAAACCAGATTTCTCAGGGCTTTCAGGCTTAAGTTGACACCAATGGGTACTACCCATTGGTGTCAACTTAAGGTCA